>JAAYSS010000090.1 GCA_012518275.1 Bacteroidales bacterium | reverse complement strand
TCTTCCAGTGTTCCCGGATCTTCGCTGAGAGCTGTGGCAATTGTTGTTAAGCCTACCGGTCCGCCTTGAAATTTATCGATTATTGTGTTCAAGATTTTGTTATCCACTTCATCAAGACCGTGCTTGTCGATATTCAGAGCTTCGAGTGAATATTCGGCAATTTTCAAATCTATTTTTCCGGTACCTTTTACTTGTGCAAAGTCTCGTACCCTTCGTAACAAAGCGTTGGCAATACGTGGTGTCCCACGGCTTCGGCGAGCAATTTCTGATGCAGCCTTATGCTCAATCGGAACGTTCAATAAACGGGCAGAGCGCTCTATAATTCCAGTGAGAACGGCGGTATCGTAATATTCAAAATGGCAATTAATACCAAATCGTGCTCGCAGCGGTGAAGTTAGCAGTCCGCTTCGTGTAGTTGCACCAATTAATGTAAACGGATTGAGTTCCAATTGGATAGATCGAGCGCTCGGTCCCTTGTCAATCATGATATCAATACGGTAATCTTCCATGGCGGAATACAAATACTCTTCCACGATGGGGCTTAAACGGTGGATTTCATCGATAAAAAGGACGTCGTTTGTTTCCAAACTTGTGAGCAAACCGGCTAAATCGCCCGGTTTGTCCAACACAGGTCCCGAAGTAACTTTAAAACCCACGTTCAGTTCATTTGCGATGATGTTAGAAAGGGTTGTTTTCCCTAGTCCGGGGGGACCGTGAAGCAGTACGTGATCAAGACTTTCGGTACGCATCCGCGCAGCCATAACGAAAATCTTCAAGTTTTCAACAATTTTATCCTGCCCTTTAAAATCAACAAAAGTAAGCGGACGAAGCGCATATTCAAGTTCTCGTTCCGTATTTTGGTTGTTTCGTATGTCAAAAGGTTCTTCCATTTTTACAAACGTATGGTTGTATGAAATTTAAAAGTATGTCATAGTCAAAAGCATATTGCTACTTTGTTAGTTCTCTAAATACTTCTTCTATTTTTCTTTCCAGTGGTTTTATCATTAAAATTTTGTTTTCGGTTGTTATGGCAAAATCGAATAACTCCTGTCGGATGTCGCTTTCTGCTGTTATACGGAAGATTTTATTATCTGTAGTTTTGACTGATTTCATCGATTTTATAGGTAGATTTTCCACTTTATTGAGAAATTCTACTTCAACGTAAAACTCATTTTCCATGAAATTTGCTAGCTTTTTCACGTCGGGATAATCTGCTACAATTTCACCTTTATTGATGATTATCATCCGATTACAAGTGGCTTCAATTTCTTGCATGATGTGCGTACTGAAAAGGACTGTGCGATTTTTCCCTATTTCTTTTATCAAATTTCGAATTTCTACCAGCTGATTTGGGTCAAGACCAGTAGTTGGCTCATCTAAAATAAGGACTTCTGGATTGTGAATTAATGCTTGAGCTAAACCCACCCGCTGTCTGTAACCTTTTGAAAGTTGCCCGATTTTTTTCTGAAATTCCGGTCGTAGCCCTACCAAGTCAATCACTTCATCCACTCGTGCATATTTCCCTTTGCCCAATTTATATGTTTCCGCTGTGAAAAGCAAATATTCCTTCACGTACATATCCGTATAAAGTGGGTTTTGCTCGGGTAGATAACCGACATTTTTCTTCGTTTTCATCGGGTTATTTCTGACTTCATTGCCACAAATTTTTACTGAACCATTTTCATAATCCAAAGCACCTGCTAATATCCGCATTGTGGTTGTTTTGCCCGCACCATTTGGTCCTAAAAAACCAACAATCTCACCTTTGCCAATGGAAAAGCTAATATTTTTCAGCACTTGCTGCGTGCCGTAATGTTTGGATAAGTTGGAAATGGCAATTGACATAAAATAGGCCTAATTTTTTTTCGACGAAGATTTAGTGATACATATTTGAATAACAGATAGTACGATGTACCACAAGATAATCGGTGCAATGGCATCCACTTGAAGAAATAATATGAGCAAAACGGAAACACCGAGAAAAATAAATTGCAATTTGTTATCTTTCCAGCCTAAGTTTTTGAATTTCAATGAAAACATTGGGATTTCAGAAACTAGCAGGTATGAAAAAACGATTGTCAAAATAATCAAAATAATCGGATTTTCTGAAAACCATTCCGAAAATGACACGGCTATTCCACCCCAAAAAATGGCATTCGGTGGGGTGGGAAGTCCTATAAATGATGTGGTTTGCCGTTCATCAATGTTAAATTTTGCAAGCCGTAAAGCTGAAAAAATCGGGATGAGAAATGCCAAAAACGTATAATTTTGCACGATGCCGTTAGGCGAAAGCATCGAAAAAATCATGGCACCGGGTACCAACCCAAAACTGACAACATCTGCTAAACTGTCTAGCTCTTTTCCCATTTCAGAAAAAGCATTCACGAGTCGGGCGACCATTCCGTCCAAAAAATCGAAAAAAGCAGAAAGCATAATTGCCACCGTGGCACCTACATAATTACCTTTAAACGCGAGCCATACGCCACAACAGCCCGAAAATAAATTCAGGCACGTAATGGCATTCGGCAGGTGCTTTATGCCCCAAAATTGTTTTGAAGGCTGAATGTCGTTTCCCATATCGAATTATTTCTTCAGGTGTAAATTAAAAATCGTAAATTAAATCGGGGCTTTACTATCCATCCAAATGGTAACCGGTCCGTCATTTACCAGTGCCACTTGCATATCTGCGCCAAATTTGCCCGTTTTCACCGGCTTATTCAGCAATTTTTCAACTTCAAGACAAAACTTTTCGTAAAGTGGAATAGAAATAGCTGGTTTTGCCGCGTCGATGTATGATGGACGGTTGCCCTTACGAGTTCGTGCGTGAAGTGTAAACTGACTTACAATCATTATGTCGCCTTGCACATCCATGACGGAAAGATTCATCACGCCGTTTTCATCGTCAAATATCCGCAAATTTACTAATTTTTGGGCTAAATATTCAATATCTTTCTCATTGTCTGCATTTTCAATTCCTAAAAGTACCAATAAACCATGCTCTATTTCAGAAATTAATTTTCCAGAAATTGAAACAGAAGCATTTTTTACTCTTTGAATTAATATCCTCATGATTAGAATTTTAGATTCACAAAACCAAGAACCAATATTTTTGTGATAAAATTTGAACTATTTAAAAAGGATAGCCAATCGCTAAGTTAAAGGCATAGTCATTTTTTGTCGGCTTCGTACGCCAGCGCTCAGTTCTTGAGAGAGCGGGATTATGTAACTTCAGCCCTAAATCGAGCCTGAGTACAAAAAATGAAAGATCTGCCCTAATTCCGGCTCCATAGGCAACGCCCATTTGTCCAACAAAGTCGGATAAACGGAAAACTCCGCCCGGCTGAGTTTCGTAATCTCGGATGGTCCACACATTTCCTGCATCAAGAAAAAGCGCTCCGTCTAATTTCCAAAAAAGTTTAGAACGATACTCCATGTTCAAATCTATTTTGATGTCGCCCATCTGTGTGTTATAGTCGATAAACGCCCGATCACTTTTGTAGGTTCCGGGACCAAGTTGATATGCTGTCCAGCCTCGAACGCTATTGGCTCCGCCGGAAAAATACCGTTTTTCAAAAGGTATTAAATTACTATTTCCGTAAGGGACAGTGATGCCTATTCCAGCATGATAAACTATCCGATTGTTTTGGTCAAAAATCTGATGATGTGATATGCTGAAATCTGTTTTGACATATTGAGCATAGCGAATGCCAAAAATTTTATAAGCCCCTTCGGTGTCTTTTTTGACTTGAAACAGATTATTCAACCCATAGAGTAGATTGCCGGCTGTTTCAATTCCATAGCTGTATGTGCTGTAATTTCTCAACGGTCGAAATGGACGAAACCCACTGTATGAGCCGTTATATCCTGTGCGCATAATCAAGTGGTTTTGGAAGTTATACACAAAGTAAGGGCTTGTGCTTAGATATTCTTTGTATTCGGGTGAGATGTAAGGATAATATACATAGCTGATATTCAGCACATCATAGTTGTGTTTTATTTGAAAACGTTCACTCCAGTTATACTTGAAACCAACGCCGGTGATAATTCCCGTGTATTCTTTCGGGCGTCTTCTAAAGCTGTATGTGCCGTTGATTTCTGTCGTTGCACGGATATTTCTTTTCATTTCCCAGGAAGCAAAAGGGAGCAAAAACGTTGGAAATTTCAGTCCGACATCTCCTCCAAGTTCATAAGCATGCTGTCCTTTGCCTTGATATTCATAGGAAGCTCTCCCTCTTAGAGAAAGTGTTTCAGAACCTTTGAAGATGTTTCGGTGTCCGTAATTTACGTTTCCTCCCAGTCCCCAGTATCCGGCGGAATAAGTCCCCTCTACGTCGGTTGAAATGGATTGCAACTTGTTGGGTGTGATGATTATATACGCATCTAACTTATCAAAATCAACTTCTTTGAAATTTATATCCATATATTTTACGGCACTGAGTGAGTTGATTGAACTGTATGACCGCTCAATCGACCTATCGGAATATGTTTCACCGGGAATGATGTGGGTACTTTGAATTAACACCGAAGGGCGGATATTTCGCTCATTTTCATACACGATTTGATAGTCGTCCAAGGTAAGTGTATCGAGTTTAATATCAGACGAAAGTGTTTCAATCGTTTTGTCTGTTTCATTGTAGAAATGAACTTTGTTGATGGAGTATTTCCTGAAAATTTTGTTTGCCAGCGTATCTAGCAGTTCGTTTTCGCCCCTCACTTCGAGCACCAAATCCACTTCATTTGCATTGAGTGCACTGTCTGCATAGTAGTGCAAATGATCTTTGGTAAAATAATAGTAACCCAGATTTCTAAAACGTCTTGTTATGCGATCTCTCTCGTCGTCGAAAACGTCGCTGTCAAAAAGATTACCCGTTTTAATTCGGCTTCTAGTTGAATCTGAAGCAATTTCATTCAGTTCCGGATGCGAAATATTTACGGAGTAACCGTGAATTCGATAGGGAGTATTTGCCTTGATTTTATAGGTAACTTTAGCTGTTTTGTCCTTAGGAAATTGTACATCGCTCGATACTTCAGCATTCATAAATCCTCGATTGTAGTATAGTTTACCAATCTGATTTTCTGTAATATTAGTTAGTTGCTGGTTGTAAATTACCGGTTCATCACCAATTCGTTTTAAGAATCTGTTAATCCACTTCGTGGTATCACGTCCCGACCAATTGTACAGCCCAAGCTGCATTTTGAACAACCCGAAAACTTCAGAATTTGGCATTTGTCGAACGTATGATTTTATTTCGTCCTTAGGGATTGTTTTTGTATCCGTCTCAATTTTGACGTCATTCAACAAATATTCACCTTCGGGAACATATTTCGTTGTACTGCAAGCAGTGGCAAGCAATATTACGACCAACAAAAGTGAGTATTTTGTTCTTATCATTGAGATTGGGTGCTTTTTGAGTTAAAATCTTTGCAAATATACGTTTTATTATCGTTTTCTTTGTTAGTTTTGTACATCAAAAATGTACTTGAATTAAAAATTGCGTTAAAACAACTCAATATTATGCTGTCTAAAACGAAAATTAAGTGGATAAATTCTTTGGAGCGGAAGAAAAATAGAGATGAGAAAAGACTTTTTGTGGCGGAAGGAACTAAAATTGTTTCGGATTTATTGCCTCTATTGAAATGTCGTTTTATGGGCGTAGAGCAAAGCGCGTTTAAGGATGAATATCGAAATTTCTCTGATGAAATCGAAGTAATTACTCCCGATGAGTATAAAAAAATTTCATTTCAGAAATCTCCGCAAGGTGTTTTAGCTGTTTTTGAAAAACCAACTTTTGATATCCAATACGAAGAAATTACAGAAAATCTTAATCTTGCCTTGGACGAAATCCAAGATCCCGGGAATTTGGGTACGATTATTCGGCTGGCAGATTGGTTTGGAATTCGGGATATTTTTTGCTCGCATCATACTGCAGATGCTTTCAGCCATAAAACCGTGCAGGCAACAATGGGTGCAATCGGGCGTGTGAGAGTACATTATTTGGATTTAAAAATCTTCTTGAAAGACTTGTTTGAGAAAATGCCTGTTTATGGAACCTTTATGGATGGGAAAAATGTTTATCATGAAAATTTATCAAGAAATGGCATAATCATCATGGGGAATGAAGGGAGTGGCATTTCTGACGAATTACTGCCGTTTATCACTCAAAAGTTGATGATACCAAGTTTCCCTGAGAATGGCAAAACATCGGAATCTTTGAATGTTGGAATTGCGACAGCTATTATTGTTTCTGAATTTAGGAGAAAATTCTTCAAAACAGGAAAAAAGATGTGATAAATGAATAAGTAGGAGTAGCTTAAATAAATTGAAATAATTCATACACGAACACACAAAATTTTATTTGTTTTTGAACACTATTATCTGGTGATTTTCGATTGTTGGAAATAAAAAATCTCTGCTAAACATAAAACTTAGCAGAGATTTTTTGATTTTACTTGGATTTTATTTTTTTATAAACTTAGATGTTTGAGTGCCGATTTTTACAAAATAAATACCTGAAGAAAGGCTAGAAATATCGATTTTCATGTCTTCTGAGATTTGTTCGTCTAGATAGCAAATCAATGTCTTTCCTGAAATATCCAATATCTGAATCTGTTCTGTCGTAGTTTTGTCATAATTGATAATTAGGTAATCATCAGCCGGATTCGGGAATAAAAAGATGTTTCTTGCAGTAGTTGATTCCACAGAAGAAGCTCCAAAACAATCAGAATCTTCCTTAGCATAATATTTACTTCCAACCGTCGGGGTTGCGTCAATTACCCAACAGCTCTCAGTTGAAGAGGCACTTAAGTCAATAGTTTGTAAGGCATTGCTTGCAGCTCCGTTGTTAAACACAATACCAATTTCTTCAGTTGATTCAAAATCTGAAAGTGTTATAGTAAATCTATTATCTACCACTTTTTCCATTGCATCTCCCGGCCAAGGATTTGTGGTGATTTGAGGATTTCCACTCACGCCTTTATTCCAAACGTGTATTTTAGGACTTGTCCAGCTCGAAGGCACTTCTACTGTAATAGTAATAGATGTAAATGGTTCAGGAACTGAAGGGTTGATTCCTTTGTCAATTCCTGCTTGATGTGCTGTTCCGCAACTTGGATCTGTAATATTTGTGTACATAGCCCAGTTTGTACCTCCGCAGGCTTTGGTCCAGCCACCACCAACCGGTGCATCGCCTGCCCAATTGCTTGAGGGACCGATATACGTCAGCATTGAACCACAGGTACCGATAGAGTAGGCCTTATAATATCCATCCGTGTGTTGTACTTCTACATCTGACTCATTATGCAATCCTACTGATTTTCTTGCTTTAATCATGGCATTGATGGCTTCTTTATTATCTCTCCAATGCGGATAAAACACGCAGGGGATTCCGGGCGATGATAGGATAAATGCATTTGCTTGTTGCACATCTCCGCGATATTTACTTTCTTCACGATAAGTGTCATGGTTATCAATAAATGTTACAGCGTATCTTCTGGACTGTTGGCTGTGAATCAATCCGGCCGGTCGTTTTGTAATTCCATCCTCCCAAGCCATGGCTGCGTAATTTCCGGCAGCTAATCCTTGGTTTAGTGCACTGAACTTCATAGGAAAATCAAATGCAGTACTTGTTTTTCCGGTAGCATTAATCCAACCCCAAACCGCATCATAATTACCATCCCAATATTCACCTACAGATATGTATGCTTTCCCGGCATTATTGTATTCATTAATAAATTTACCATCAAATCCTTTTACCATATCATAACGCCATCCGTCATATTTCATCTCATTTTTCATCCACTTTAAGTATGCCTTTATAGCTTCACGCACATAGGTGTTATTGTGATCCAAGTCACGTGTTCCGTCAAAATTATCACCTGTATCCCAATCGCCTGCTTCATTTGCAGATAAGTGTCCTGTAGTAACAGCCTCGTCGTTTTTACAGATAACTTTTGGAGTAAATTGAAATTTCCCATAACTTCCAAAGTCATCCTCAAAAAAGTCAACCCATGTTGATTTCGTATCTCGGTGATTTACAACTATATCAGCCATGCTTCGACAGTCATTGGCTTTTAGTGCATCAATAAGACGTACTAATTCGTAGTCTGCCCCCCACGTGGAGTTTTGATTGCTCCATTGTTTAGGCATGTAACCTGTTCCGCCACTCGAAAAAGCTGAAGGTGGTAGCCATACAATATCAAAGTTACCTGAAATGTCTCCGGAAATGTAATACAATTTTTGCCAAGAAGTTTCATCATTCGAGTCCCAATAAAATCCTTGCAACATCACGGCTTCGCTCTGTGCTGGAGCTTGTGAAAACAAGTTCAGTGAAAAACCAAAAATAAGTAGAATTGGTAGAAGTAGTTTTTTTACATATAAGTTCATAATGTTAAATGGTTTATGATTATAGAATAATAGATTAAATGAAATAATTTTAATTGTGACAATAAAGCCTTTCAAAGTTACTATAGTTTTGCTCTTTTTTTTAATAATTTTGCTAATAAAACCAACAATTCATTTCAAACGATTGCGTAAAAAGAGGCATTTAATCAATTCTCTTATGTTTTATACTAAACAGTATCACACATGCCCAAAAAATAAAATTGAAGCAGTTAATTACTTGTGTTAAGAAATAATCGAGTTATATCTCAACAATTTTTTTCATAGATATATGTGTAAACGTTTTTGATGAGCAAGATAACTAGGGATGAATATTCGAAAGTTTGCAGTTATAGAGTAAAAAAAAGAGTTCAATTGTTAATACTGAACTCTTCTTTTACTACATATTATAGGTTATCTAATTCTCAATCTTTGTCCTGCTCTGATTCTACTACTTGACTTCAATCCGTTTAGTGATTTTAATCTACTTACGGTAGTCCCGTTTCTGGCTGCAATCCTAGTTAAATTATCACCTCTGCGTACCTTGTAATATTTAGCAAGTTGCCTGGATTTGGCTTTAACTTGCTGATAACCAAAATTCTTTCGTTTTGTTAGTGTGTAGTTTGAAGCATAAGCTGTTTTAGCTTCAAAATTAATTATAGTTGCAGGGTTAAAGGCATTTCCAACATAGCGTGTTTCGAAATGAAGATGTGGTCCAGTAGAGCGTCCCGTGTTCCCACTTAAGCCTAGTTCTTGACCTGCTTTCACACGTTGGTTCAGCCTACACGTTACAGCGCTAAGATGAGCATAAACCGTTTCGAGTCCGTTATCGTGTCTTACAACAACGTATTTCCCGTATCCACGTGGCTCATAATCAATGATTCTTACTTTTCCTGAAAAACTAGAAACAACCTTGCTCCCGGCTGGAAGTGCAATATCAATTCCATAGTGGTAACGATAGCGGCGGGGACCAAATCTTGACGAGATTCTACCCGTGCTTACGGGCATTACAAAGTCAGAACAGTCGATAGAAACAGAGTCTGGCAAACTACTTACAGGCACTCGATAAGGATTAAGCTTATCAGATCTCCATATGTCACCATAGATATCACCTGCCGGGTGGTTTTCCATCAAGTCGTCCGATTCGTCGTTCAACATCTCATTGTAAATGTTAGTTGAGTCGGCAATAGGGACGTTGTTGGTCTTTGAGAAAGCCTTAGCAGCCATTTTCATGTTTCCCGGCGCCGCCATTACTTTAATTTGTGCGTGAATATTTTGGTTAACAATAAACAGGCTTACTATTGCTGTAAGAATCAAGTGTTTAAACTTCATTACATGTTAAATTTCGTCGTTAGAATAAGTAAACGGTGTCAGCGCACTTGAATAATCAAAAATCTCACCCTCTTTGAAAAATCTTGCCAACTCTTCTTTTGCATTCTCAACCGAATCAGAAGTATGGACAATATTTTCCTGCATACTCATGCTGAAATCACCTCTAATAGTTCCGGGTACTGCTTCTCGACTGTTTGTGGAACCAGTCATTGAGCGTACTACGCGTACAGCATCTTTCCCTTTCCAGCACGTAACAATCACTGGCGAAATCATCATCGAATCTTTAATTCGTTTGAAGAAAGGGCGGTCTGCTAAATGAGCGTAATGCTCGTTTAAAATAGAGTTATCCAATTGAATCATTTTTATGCCTGATAATTGCAAACCTTTCTGCTCGAAGCGTTTAATAACTTCGCCAATTAAAGCTCGCTGAATGGCGGATGGTTTAAGAATTACCAATGTTTTTTCCATAAACGAATCAAGTTGAATGTGATCTTACATAAAATATTTTTTCAAAAGTAGCAAAAAATCAATCTATTGACAAAGAAATAGATACAAAAATTAAGAAAAAAAATCTTTTTTAACTAATTATGCCCCAATTTATGACGTTTGTCCTCATTTTTCTCAGTTGTAAACGCAATATTTGATTTTCACTTTCTTGCAATTCCGGATCTTTTTCTAGAATATCGAGCGCGGTGTTGCGTGCAAATTCAAGCATTTGACCATCTTTTGCCAAATCTGCTATTTTTAATTCAAAAGGAATGCCACTCTGTTGAGTGCCTTCTAAATCACCTGGTCCACGAAGTTTTAGGTCGGCTTCTGAAATTTCAAAACCGTCATTGGTGCGGGTCATTATTTCCATCCGTTTTCGGGAATCTGTTGAGAGTTTCACGCCTGTAAGCAGGATGCAGTACGATTGTTTTGCGCCGCGACCTACCCGCCCGCGAAGTTGGTGAAGCTGCGATAATCCGAACCGCTCAGCACTTTCTATCACCATGACTGATGCATTTGGCACATCCACACCGACTTCAATAACGGTGGTTGCAACCATTAATTGTGTTTCACCGGTGACAAATTTTTGCATCTGTTCATTTTTTTCAGCAGGTTTCATCTTGCCGTGTACCATGCTAATTTTAAAATTAGGGAACACTTGTTTCATAAACTCGTATCCTTCTTCCAGGTGGCGGAAATCCAGTTTTTCAGATTCCTGAATCAGCGGATAAACGACGTAAACCTGCCTACCTTCATTGATTTGTTTCGCGATGAATCCGAGCAACGCGTTTCTTTTGGTTTCATAATAATGATAGGTTTGAACTGGCTTTCGACCGGGTGGAAGTTCGTCGATTACCGACACGCTCAAATCGCCATACAATGTCATAGCCAGCGTTCGGGGAATAGGTGTGGCGGTCATTACCAGCACGTGGGGCGGTTGTGTGTTTTTTGCCCAAAGTTTAGCACGTTGCACCACGCCGAAACGGTGCTGTTCGTCAATAATAACCAATCCTAAATTTTTAAATTGAACCGTATCTTCTATAAGAGCATGAGTACCAACGATAATTTGATTTTCACCACTTTGGAGCTGATTATGAATAATTTCGCGGTCTTTTTTCTTGGTGGAGCCAGTAAGAAGTGAAATATTTATATTCATCTTGCCAAGAAAACTCATAAGTGTTTCGTAATGCTGATTTGCAAGAATTTCGGTAGGCGCCATCAGGCAGGCTTGAAAATCGTTATCGAGTGCTAGTAGCATTACCATTAGCGCTACCAATGTTTTTCCGCTTCCTACATCACCTTGCAGTAGACGATTCATTTGTTTACCGGATTTCGTGTCGGCACGAATTTCTTTGATGACTTTTTTCTGTGCATTGGTAAGTTCAAAAGGAAGGTAATCGTTGAAAAACGTATTGAAATAATTACCTACTTTTTTGAATATAAACCCTTTGAAGCGCTTGTCGCGCCAGTTGGTTTGGAAAAGTATGTTCAGCTGAATGTAAAAAAGTTCTTCAAATTTTAGTCGCTGTCGGGCTCTACTCAGCGCTTTGCTATCTTTCGGGAAATGGATGTTGATAAGCGATTCAGTTAAGTTCATCAATTTGTAACGCTGTAAAATATAAACAGGAAGTGTGTCGGGAACACCGGCTTCTAACTTTTTTATTACCGGGAAAATGATTTTTTGAATGGCTTTTGAATTCAAAAAACCACGTTTCATTTTTTCTGTGGTGTGATATACAGGTTGAAATCCCATCTTTTCGGGCGGGGGCAGCTGTTCAGGAGTTTCAATCTCAGGATGCAGAATATTGAATCGGCCTTTAAAGAGCGAAGGTTTTCCAAAAACAACATACTCTACACCAACCTTGTATTTGTTTACAATAAATCGAATACCTTGAAACCAAACAAGTTCAATTTTATTTTCGCCGTCACTGAAAATGGCAATAAGACGTTGTTTCCTTTGAGTTCCAATTTTTTTAAACTGTAAAATTCGCCCTTTCACTTGAATGTAGGGCATGTCTCCAGTAATTTCACTCAATTTGTAAAATCTGCTTCTATCCACATACCTAAAAGGGTAATGACGGAGCAAATCATCAACCGAAAAGATAGAAAGCTCGTTGTTGAAAAGAGCCGCTTTTCGTGGACCTACGCCGTGAAGAAACTTAATGTCTTGAGTTAAAAAATTCATTTAAATGAAATAAAATCTGATGCGTGAACTTTTATCCTGATATGTATTTCCCATATGGAATTTTTCGGAAAATAAAAATTATTAACATGGATACCCCCAATGTCAATAGTAATAGTATCGGCAATGAAATAAGCGGATGTACCATGTTCCAAGAAATTCCGTAATTGAAAAATATATCAATAACTAATATATATGTACCAAATAAATTCCGTAGCTGTAATCACTGATTGCAAATATCGTCTTTTTTAGCCAAATAGGCTTTACTTCTTTTTGCATCAAAGCAATAAAAATTGCAGTGGATTGAATAATTATATTAAAACTTAAGAATTTGTTTTAATAAAATTTCTGCTAATTGAAGATCTTGCATATGGGTAATCTTGATGTTCTCCCGATTTCCTTCTACTAATTTCACGGAGTAACCGGCTGATTCAACTACCGAAGCATCATCGGTAAAATGCTTTCTGTAAGGTTGTTCATAGCTTTTCAGAATAATTTTAGAGCGAAAAACTTGTGGGGTTTGCACTAGTTTGATGACGTTGCGGTCAACTGCTTCATTTTCATTTCCCGACACTTTTCTGATGCTGTCAACCACATCTATCACCGGGATTGATGCTCCAAACTCATTTGCTCCGTCAAAACTTCGTTTTATGGTTTCGATGTCAACCAAGGGGCGCACTCCGTCGTGTATGGCGATAAGTCCGTTGCTGTTTTTAACGGCACTCAGTCCATTTTTTACCGAGTGAAAACGGGAACTTCCACCTTTCACAATTTTGTGCTTGATAAAAAATTGATGTTTTTTACAAAGTTTTCTCCAAAGGTCAATTTGAGTAGATGGAAGCACAAGGATTAACTCTATTTCATTAGAGAATTGATGAAATTTTTCTAATGTATGGATAAGGATGGGTTTTCCGTTCAGTTCAAGAAATTGTTTTGGAATTTCGGTGTTCATCCGCTTTCCTTTTCCACCCGCAACAATGATTGCTGTTTTTTTTTGGTTCATATTTTGTAGTGAGAATTCCTAATGTTTAAAATTCATATCCAATCTCTAAGGCATGGGAAACAATAGTCTTCTTTTGTCAGTTTTTTGAAACGAAAGAACCGATGCTTGAAGAAAGCATCAATGCCTTAGCTTAGAACATCACGATTGCCCGACGCAGGCGGGTATCATACATAAAAAGAATTTACGAAAAAGAACATATTCGTATTATCTGTGTCATTCGTAGTTAAAAACACACAAACTTTTTGATTTTAAGTAAAAGTCAAGATTAATAAAAATTGTTCAAATTACTACAAAGATACTTTTTTCGATATTGATTTCGAAATAAATTCAAAAAAAATCGTTTTATGCT
>JAAYSS010000089.1 GCA_012518275.1 Bacteroidales bacterium | reverse complement strand
TCGTTCCTTGTGCAAAGATTACGGAAGATCAATCATACAGCATCATTACGGACTACCTCGGCACACCCACTCAGATGTTTGATGAGGATGGAAAAAATGTTTGGGATGCTGAGTTGGATATTTACGGCATAGTCCGTACTTTTAAGGGGAGTTCTTTGAATGAGTGTCCGTTCAGGTATCAAGGACAATACGAGGATAGCGAGACGGGATTGTACTATAATCGGTTCAGATATTACGACCCTGAAGAAGGAATGTATATCAGTCAAGACCCGATAGGATTGACAGGGAATAATCCAACACTGTATGGATATGTGAAAGATGTCAATAGTTGGGTAGATGCTTTCGGGTTAGATGTTTATGTACTTACCGCATCATCTGACGGCTGGTATCCTGTTTATAAAAAAGGGCAAGTAAATCCGACTTCGTATGAGAGACTTAACAAAGGAGATACATATAAAATTGGAGAATCTAAAAATTCAGCAAAACGTTATTCTACAACAGCTTTAGATGAAGCAAGAATAAACAAATCAGAAGCTAAGTCCGTTGCAGTAGATGCCAATGGTAAAGTTTTACAAGGGCAAACGGCAGGACTAAGAATGGACTTGTTTGACCAAGGAGGTACTAAGCAGGCTGACCGCTTATTAGAAAATCAATTATTAGAAAATTATAAAAAACAAAATGGCGGTGATTTACCTGCGGGTAATAAAACTTGCCATTAAAAAACAAGAACTTATGGGTACTTTTTTAAAGATAACTTATGAATCAAGATACGCTGGGGATTTTGAAAATAACGTAAAACAAATAAAAATTGCAAGATATATAATTGACAATCTAAATAATATGATGTGGCAAGAATCCATATCCAATCAATTGCAAAAAATAGATAAACATCATACATCATTAAGCATTATTTTGAGATTGTTTGACATTAAAGACATTAAAGAAGGTAATTTAAAATCTTACGCTCGGTATAAGCAAAAGGAAGAAAAGCTTGTGATTGATCAAATGCTTACTTTGAATGAATATGTTAATCTGCAAGAAGATATAATGCGAAAGCAACTATGTGATGATGTTTTTGAGTATTTAAAAGAGAAGCTTATAAAATATAAATCCCGTTTTCAAGATTTTGATGCCATTGCTTTTATTCCTTTGCTGGAAGAGCAAATCATAAAAATAAAAAATCAAGAGTTTGAAGATAATTTCTACGAAACTGAATCTTTTGCTATGCTAAAGAAAGCCGAAGAGATAAAGAAGAAGCTTAGCAGGTGATGAATCTGATTAGAAGATAGAGTTTTAACATTCTGAAATTCTACTTTCAAAAAAGTTATCAACATCTCCATAATTGTAGCTCAATTTGTTTATTTATAGCAGTTTGAGCTTCTATTATTTCTATTCCTATATTTCGTTCTTTTCCATCCTTTTAGGCTTGTTTTTAGAGGGGTATTGCGGGGGCTTTTTCGGGGTGTTGACCGTTCCGCAGAAGTAGAGCTGTCGGAACTTCGGTTATGACCCATTGGGACGGAGAGTATATAAGGAAACCAACTATAAACGCACGAACTGGCTTTGGAACGGCAATGTCCCGCTTCATGAATGGGAAAGCCTGAGTACGGAAAGCAT
>JAAYSS010000088.1 GCA_012518275.1 Bacteroidales bacterium | reverse complement strand
TTTTATTGAATTCACTTATTCAATTTTTTTGAGGCTACAAATTTACGATATTTTTTTGTTCGTACAAAGTTTCAGTCGATTTTTTGTGGTTTTTTAAAAGTGGGTTTTTACATTAATCTCAGGTAGAAAATAAGAAACAATTATTAGCTAGTCACCGAAAAAACAACTTTTAGATTTGATTTCTTAATACCTATTTTAGCATAATTTGTAAGTTAAGTGTAAAAAATGAATTTTTGCACTTTTCTTTCCTATGTTTTACTTTAACTTCAAGGAAAAAACATTTTTTATCATATAAAACAATTGAAATTTAATCATTTTGAATATCTTTGTGCAAAAATCAGTAAAATACATATTACGATGTGTAGAAAAATATTTAATCTTAAGCCTTTCAAATTTGTTCTGCTATTAGCTTCCGTTTATTTGTTAAGTTCATGTATTACATCTCGTAAGTTGAATTATCTACAGGATTCATCAATGAAAATTCCTTCCTATGCAGATACAATAGGCTATGAAGAATACACCATAATGCCAACAGATAAACTGTTTATCCGAATTTATTCGCCGGATCAAAGTATTAATTCCATCTTCAATGGTTCTACGCAAGGTATGGGATATGCCATGTCAGGTTCGGATTATTCAGATCTTTACACATATCAGGTGAAAGATGACGGTACCATCAAACTTCCGATCGTTGATGAGTTATACGTTCAAGGTCTTTCTATTAGGGAAGCCAAGCGGAAAATAGAATCTTCAATACAGTCTACTATGGTGGATAAGTGTGCTGTTGATGTGCGTGTAGTAGGGAGGTATTACAGTGTGATTGGAGCGGGAACAAATGGAAGATATCCTATTTTGCGTGAGAAGATGAATATTTTCCAAGCATTAGCTCTAGCAGGAGACATAAGTACTTTTGGTGACAGAGGGTCTATTAAAATTTTAAGAGAATCGCCTAATGGTACCAGTATTCGTGTTTTCGATATCCGAAGCAAAGATATTATAAATTCAGAATTTTACTATGTGCAACCAAATGATGTGATTTATATTCAAGATATGAAAAACCAGTTTTTTTCTGTAACTTCTCTTGGTTCGGCACTTTCTACTACTTTCTCAACCATTTCATTTGGAGTTTTAATTTATAATATGGCCATGTCGGCTCAAAAACAAACAACATCGACAGAAAATTCTGCTGAGTAAAACTAATTCAAACCATTTATGATTATGAAACTATCCGAATATAAAATATACTACATTGCGGTATTGGCAGCTGTTATTATTTTGATGAGTTCATGTTATACACAAAAAGACAAAAGTTTGCTACAGGAGGAGAAGTCGCTTCCGCAGTACGAAGCATGGCAATATGAGAATTACTTGTTACAAGTGAATGATGAACTTTATTTTAGACTTATGACTACTGACGAAGATTTTCTTAAACTGGTCAATGTTGGTGGATCCTCTATGTCGCAGACCTTGTCATATCGTGTGTTCCCTGACGGAACGATTGAGCTCCCCTTTTTAGATCCTGTAAAGGTGGAAGGACTGACTTTAGCACAGGCTACTGAAGCAATTCAGGTAAAATACAGGCAGCTGGTAATAGATGCAGAAATAAAACTGGCATTGGCAAATAAAACTTTTACCATCATAGGCGATGCGGGGAATGGCGTGTTTCCTATTTACAAAGAAAAGATGACTATTTATCAAGCATTGGCACAGTCCGGTGAAATTGCATTAAGCGGTGATAGAAAACATGTGAAGATTATCCGTGAAAAAGACGGCGTACCGGAGATTCTTGAATTTGATATTCGCCCTAAATCAATTATCGATTCTAAGTATTATTATATTTATCCTAATGATATAATCTATGTGCAACGTGAAGCAGCAAGCTTCTACAAAACGAACAACTATACTTCGTTTTTAGCCTTGATTACATCGTCCTTATCATTACTAACAACTGTTTTCTATTTTACTAAATTTAATCAAAAATAACTGTAGTTTTTTACTATTGAACAGCTTTAATTATGGAAGAAAATAAAAAATATAATCAGCAACAATATCAAAATCAAATGCAACAGAATTCGCAATCCCAACAATTCACAGATGATGAACAGTCGGGATTTGATATTAAAGAATGGTTGCTGTTGTTTTTACATTATTGGTATTTATTTGTTATCTGTGGACTAATTGCTTTGGGACTTGCTTACCTGAAAAACCGTACTTGGATAGAACGGTATCAATCCAGCGGTACAATTATTATTGAAGAAAACAGAAATACCAGCAATAATGTGTTTATGCAGGGATTCGGTCTACAATCAGGTTATCGGAACATCGATAATCAAGTTATCATGCTGACTTCGTATGACCTTATCAGTCGTGTAGTAGACAGTTTGCCATTCTTGAATACGGACTATTTATCCATTGGCAGATTTAAGACAAGAAACCTTTATTATAATACCCCAATCTTAGTAACAGCAGACTATGTGCACCCGAAAGTTTATGGTAAACTATTCAAAGTGAGTCTAAAAAAGGACGGTTCATATACGATTACTGATGAAGATGGTGCTGTGGATAAAAACTTGAATATAAAAGGACGTCTTGGTATCCCGATACAACATAATTTATTCTTCATGATGATAGAACCAATGAGGAGTACCATTGATAATAGAAATATTTATATCCGATTCCGAGATAAGCGTTCTCTTATAAATGATTTCATGTCAAGGTTGAAACCGGAATATGTGGTGAAAGGCTCATCTGTGCTGAGTGTTTCCTTGCAAAGTGAAACTCCAGATAGAGACATCGATTTTATTAACAAACTATTCGATGTTTTTCGCACTGAAAATTTAGAAAGGAAAAATGATGCAGCTTCTAAAACCATTAATTTTATTGATGATCAACTTAATTTGGTCTCTCAATCGTTAGCGGTTTCAGAAGGAGCTATGACAGAATTTAGACGTAGCAATCAGATTGTGGACCTTCCGAGCCACTCTTCTGAAATATTAGGAAAAGCTACCCAGTATGACGAGAAACAGTCGCAGTTGAAACTTAGAGAATCATACCTCAATTACCTTGACAACTACCTGAAAACCAATCTGGATGCAGGCTCAATAGTAGCACCTTCTAGCCTTGGATTAAATGAGCCGATGTTGATGTCATTAGTACAACAGTTTAATAATGTTATAGCTAAAAAGAATGAAACAAGTGAAAAAAACCCACTTTACAGCAAGTATGAAAGAGAAATTGAAGGCTTGAAAAAATCTATTAATGAAGTGATTAAGAATATGCGTGTATCTATGCAGATTGAGCAGAGTGATATTGATACAAAACTTTCTAATGTACAACGTGATATCAGCAGACTACCTGCCAAAGAGATGCAGTTGATTGGGATTGAGAGGAAGTATCGGGTAGATGATAACTATTACACATTCTTCTTGCAAAAAAGAGCTGAAGCTGCCATTCAGAAAGCATCCAACAGTCCAGATAACACTGTTTTGGACAGGGCAAGAGTAATAACACTCACTAATGGCGATACCAAGTCGAAGACTACAATGATGTATCTACTTGTAGGATTATTGTTGCCAGCACTTTTCCTTGTTATTAAGGAGTTGATAAACAATACTATTCGAGATGAAAAAGACATCGAGAAAATCAGTCCGTTCCCGTTGATAGGAACAATCAAACACACAAACAGTCAAGATCCTATCTTGGCTGCCAAACATCCACGTTCATCGTTTACTGAAATGTTCCATGTGATACGAACCCGTATTGAATTTATTGTGCAGAGAAAGAACAACATTCTCATTCTCTCAACTTCAGCCGAATCCGGTGATGGGAAAACCTATTTTAGTACCAACTTGGCATCTGTGTATGGTATGACTGGAAAGAAAACGCTTTTGGTTGATATGGATATTCGTAAACCAAGTATCAATGCAAGGTTGGGCATTACTGAAACACTTGGGGTTACTGATTATTTGATTGGTGATGGTACTCTTGATGATTTAATTATTCAGAAAGAAGATGTTAATTTCGATATATTGCTTGGAGGAACCACGCCACCAAATCCCGGTGAACTAATTCGTTCAGAGAAATTGAGAGATATGTTCTTGGAGCTACGTGAAAAGTACAGTTTTATCATAGTAGATACATCCCCCATTGGATTAGTAGCTGATTCTTACTCGCTCGCACCAATGATGGATGCAAACCTACTTATTGCGAGAAGTGGAAAAACTAATAAATCGTTTTTCAAAAAACTCGTAGAGCAAATTAAATCAGATAAGCTAAAACACTTCTACGTGATACTCAATGACTTTGATATAGAGAGCCTGCCCTACGGTCGATATACGAAAAGTTATGGATATGGTTATGGGTATGGAAATAAGAAAAAGGGTCAGAACAAATACACTCATTACTACGAAGACGATAGTGAAATCTAAACAAAATGATAAAACCACTTACTGTTTTGTTTGAAATTTTGACAGAAAGGGGTTTGGATAGATTA
>JAAYSS010000087.1 GCA_012518275.1 Bacteroidales bacterium | reverse complement strand
GGAGTGCGTTCTGAAAACACATCAGAGATAGCTTCGGGATATTCGTTTCCGGCAATGATAAACAGTTTTCCCCGTCCTTCACCCAATGACGCACCTTTCGTAAACAACCTGTCATCGGCTATCAAGTCAAGCTCCCGCGAAAACTCCCGTGCATTGAAGTTTATCTGTTCATTCCCTTTCTTAAAACGGTCCAACTCTTCCAGAACCACTATCGGAATGTAGACATCATTCTCTTCAAAATTGCGCAGACATTTGTAGTCGTGCAGAATCACATTCGTGTCCAAAACAAAATTCTTTTTACCTTTCATAAGTTTTTCGGATTTCTTTTTTATATAAAGTTATAAAATTTCAACAATTTCCAGCCTGCACCTGATTTCTACTCTAAAAACCGTAAAGTTATTAAAAATCTGACTCAAACTCAAAAAGATGAGAGCCGTAATACATCTTATCTTCCCTGTAAAAACAAAACGAACCGACTTCAAAAAGAAAGATGTCGGTTCGCCTTATGATTTTACGATTAAAATAACATTTACAACATAATTTTTTGTGTATATTTTCCTACCCGAATAATGTAGATCCCTTTATTCAAATTAACTACTACAGGATTTCCTGTGTAGGTAAATGAATAAACCTTGGCTCCTAAAATACTGTAAATATCTACCTCTGTGCCAACTTCAAGATTTTTCGCCGTCAGCACCTTACCGATTACAGTAAATTTTGGGCTCTCATCATTGTCAACCACGTTAAATCTTTGTGCATCGATGGCAATTTCGTTTCCCTGTTTGTAAAAGAAATTAGGCATCTTCTGAGCCTGTAAGCCTATCAATCCACAAAGCAAAAATGCTAGTATAAAAGTAATTTTCTTCATAGGCATCCATATTATACACTTTACTTACTAAACTACAAAGATAATGCAAATTTTTGAAAAACATCCCCATTTGACAGAATATTTTCTAAAAATATGAAAATAAATGCAAAAAACTGCTCATAAAGATATATTCCGACTCATCCTACAGAGTAAAACAAAAGCGATTGGCGAATGAAAATGTACCTACATGACCATAAACCAATCGTAGAGTGTACTTAATTTACAATTAACTTATTGCATCTACATTCAGCTTAATAGCCGAAATATTTAATTTTTAACAAAATCTTTAATTTCAGTATCAAAAATATATGGCTCTACTACTGTTTGATAGGTATCAGTAAAGAACACCGAACTATCTTCCCACTCATATCTTTGAATCTTAGGTACCGGTGTATGTCCTACAACTTGGATATAACCTTTAAGCGGTTCTGTCAGTTCTCTTCGGTCGCACCAAAATATTCCACCAACGTGGTTTATCCCGCCCCTAATCCATCCGACATGGTGAAGCGCTGAAAGTTGAGTTCGGTCACACGGATTGTTTAGTTGGTCTGCAACATTTCTGTCAGTCAAACCTTTGAAAATAGCTGTGAACCAGCTGTTTTCTATTCCCGCATGGGTGAATACTATGTTTTCTATCTGATAAGCATTTTGTAAAATACCTTTGTTCTCACTCAGCATTTTCTGCAAATCAAAAGCCAATTCAGCCCTAAATCCGGAACACCTATACTTCTCATCAACGTAACTGTATTCATGATTTCCATACAGCAATGTGACCTTGCCCGGATTTTCTTTTTTTAACTTTAACAGCTCAGCAAAATTCCTGAGCATATCGCCATTATCAATAGTATAAGAGTCTAAATAGTCGCCTAAAAACACGGCTTTATCCACAGATGGATTTTCTCCGATTACTAAATTTATAAACTGCTTCCAGTGATCTTCACCGTGAATATCCGGTATGACTAATACTCTCATTTTAATAGATTTATAGTTACCCTTCTTATACTTAAACCCTAAGGCTGACAATGTTATACCATCACTTCAGTCCCTTTTCTTTCTAATGCTATAACACATCGATCTGTTTTAATGTTTAGGATTCAGATAATACTTCCAGACATCCATGTCAATCAAAGTGTTAAATTGCTCACTTTCTCAATACAGCCCATCAAGCCCTGAAATAATTCTTTCTCCAAGAATATAAGCCAACTATACAAGCTAAAATAACAGATAAAAGCGTCATCAGCAATCTCAACTTAGTGTTTTATGGTTTAGCAATTATTATTTTCACAACTTTTGTTTGCAGTTTTCAACAAATTAACCTTTTTCTCAATCAAAAGCACTATCTTTACAACTTAATTTTTTAGGATCATTTTTTAATGAAAAAACAATTAATCCCTGAGTATATTTTTGAGACAAGTTGGGAAGTATGCAATATGGTTGGGGGCATTTACACGGTGCTTTCCACGCGTGCAAGGACGCTACAAGGCAAATTTGGAGACAAACTTATTTTTATTGGACCTGATGTTTGGACCGAAAAAGAATCTCCTTATTTCGAAGAATCGGATAAACTCCTTGCAAATTGGCGTAACCATTTCAACGAAACATTCGAGCTAAAAATCCGAGTGGGCAAATGGAAAGTACACGGTAATCCGATTACGGTACTAGTAAACTTTCAACCCCTTTTTGATAAAAAGAATCAAATTTACGGCCACATCTGGGAAAAATTCGGTGTCGACTCGCTACACGCTTACGGCGACTACGACGAATCGTCCATGTTCGGCTATGCCACAGGGATAGTAATGGAAAGCTATTACCGGTTTCATAACCTCTCCAAGAGAAACAATGTAATAGCCCATTTCAACGAATGGATGACTACATTTGGAGCTTTTTATATCCGAGAATTTGTACCAGAAATCGCCACCATATTCACCACACACGCCACATCCATCGGGCGCTCCATAGCCGGCAATCACAAACCACTCTACAACTATCTGAACGAATACAACGGAGACCAGATGGCTTTTGAACTGAATATGCAGTCAAAACATTCTACCGAAAAAACAGCAGCACATATTGTAGATTGCTTTACCACAGTAAGTTCCATTACCGGAACGGAGTGCGAGCAACTACTGGATAAAATACCGGACATTATTACTCCTAATGGTTTTGAAGATGATTTTGTCCCTTCGGGAAAAGAGTTTGATGCGAAAAGAAAAAATGCACGTGAAAGACTAAAACTTGTTGCTGAAACTCTTTTCGGATATGAACTGAAAAAAGAGACGATTTTCATTACGACAGCAGGAAGGTATGAGTACAAAAACAAAGGAATAGACGTTTTTATTGAAGCTCTGAAAAACCTGAGTTTCAAGCCCGATTTGAAAAAAGAAGTGGTTGCATTCATCATGGTTCCAGCGCACATTAAAGGCGCCCGAGCCGACCTTGCCGAGAAACTCCAAAATCCGGATGCCGAAATGGACTATTGGAATAAACACACCACTCACGAACTCTATAACTACCAGAATGACAGCATTATATCTGCACTTCAATGGTTTCACTTTCAAAATATGCCCGACGACAAGGTTAAAATTATTTTCGTACCTTCCTACCTAAACGGCGCAGACGGGATATTCAACATGAGTTATTGGGATTTACTTATCGGCATGGATTTAAGCGTTTTCCCGTCCTACTATGAACCGTGGGGCTACACACCGCTTGAAAGTATCGCATTCTCTGTACCAACGATTACAACTGATTTATCCGGCTTCGGGCAGTGGGTAAAAAATATTCACGCAAAATTCGGCGTAAAAGTAGTACACCGCTCCGACTATAATTTTTCAAATGTTGCCAAATCCATTGCCACACATTTAAATGATTACATTTCAAAAAGTCCGACAGAAGTTAAAAGCATCCGTCAGAGTGCATTTGACGTTTCCAAAAAAGCACTTTGGAGTGAATTTATTAAACATTATTACGAAGCATACAGCATTGCGCTCAAAAACAGGGACAAAAGATTTTAAGTTTTTTAGTTTCATATCTTAGTCGTTCCCCACTATGTTTGCTGAACATTATTTTGCACATATTTGTGTGTTCAAAGACAATAAAATTGTGAAATGAGCTACACGGAGTACAACTTAAAAAACATCTTTTTCACGACTAGAATTTTATGCACACGTTTGAAAAGTCAAAACTTAATTTTAACATTTTAATGCCTTTTTATAAGGAAAAAGTTTGTATTTTTGCAGATAAATATGTTATAAAACATGTTTTTATCGAAAATTCAGTAAATAAAATTTACAATATAAATATTTATCACTATGAAACTTAAAGTAAACAATGTAAGCGAACCTATTTGGAGAGACATTGTAGTAAAATCTAAACTACCTAAAAGTTTGAGCAAATTAGATGAATTGGCTCAAAACATTTGGTGGAGTTGGAACAGTGAGGCAAAAAGTCTTTTTCGTGAAATAGATAGACCGACTTGGAGAAAAGCTGAATCTAATCCTGTGCAATTGCTTAACTTACTCAGCTACGAAAAGTTAGTTGCTCTCGGAAAAGATAAAGAATTCACAAAAAAAGTGGACCATATTTATAGCGAATTTAAGGCTTATATGAACAAGCCATTTGACAAAACTCGTCCTTCAATCTCCTATTTCAGTATGGAATATGGCTTGACTGAAATCTTAAAAATATATTCCGGGGGACTCGGCGTATTAGCCGGAGACTACCTGAAAGAAGCCAGTGACAGTAATGTGGACATGACTGCCATCGGCTTTTTGTACCGTTACGGATATTTCAAACAATCTCTTTCGGTAGATGGACAGCAAGTTTCGGTTTACGAACCGCAAAATTTCAACATGCTTCCAATCAAACAAGTTTTGGATGCAAACAACAATCCTTTAACTGTTGAAGTCCCCTACCCGGGTCGTACGGTTTACGCACACGTTTGGAAAGTTTCTGTCGGAAGAGTTTCACTTTATCTGCTGGATACAGATCTCGATATGAACAGTGAACACGACCGTTCTATCACTCACCAACTGTATGGTGGTGACTGGGAAAACCGCTTGAAACAAGAAATACTGCTCGGTATCGGTGGTATTTTAACCTTGAAAAAATTAGGAATAAAAACCGACATTTACCATTGCAACGAAGGACATGCAGCACTTATCAACGTTCAACGCTTGGTTGATTTGATTAACGACGAAAAACTTTCTTTCAATGAAGCCTTGGAAGTAGTTCGTGCAAGTTCTCTTTACACGGTTCACACACCAGTTCCTGCCGGACACGATAGCTTCGACGAAGCTTTATTCGGGAAATATATGGGCGAATATCCGGCAAAATTGGGCATCTCGTGGGGTGATTTTATTGATATGGGAAAAGCAAATCCGGGTTCAGACGAAAAGTTCAACATGAGCACATTTGCCTGCAACACATCGCAAGAAGTGAACGGCGTAAGCTGGCTTCACGGCGAAGTTTCGAAAAAAATGTTTGCTCCAATCTGGAAAGGGTATTTCCCGGAAGAATCTCATGTTGGATATGTAACTAACGGAGTTCATATGCCTACTTGGACTTCCTCTGAATGGAAAGCACTTTACGTGAAATACTTTACAAAAAGTTTTTACCAAGATCTGTCTAATGCTTCAATTTGGGAAAAAATCCAACAGGTACCGGATCAAGAAATTTGGAATATCCGTACTTCACTTAAATACAAGCTGGTAGACCATATCCGTGAACAATTTAAGGATAACTGGCTGAAAAACCAAGGTGATCCTTCACGCATCGTTTCGATATTAGAGTCAATTGACCCGAATGCGCTAATTATTGGATTTGGACGCCGCTTTGCCACATACAAACGTGCACACCTAATTTTTAGCGACTTAGAAAGATTGGCAAAAATCGTAAATAACCCTACTCATCCCGTTCAATTTCTTTATACAGGTAAAGCACACCCGGCCGACGGTGCAGGACAGGGATTAATCAAACGTATCGTTGAAATATCGAGAATGCCGCAATTCTTAGGGAAAATTATCTTCCTCGAAAACTATGATATGCGCTTGGCTAAGCGTCTGATTTCAGGTGTAGATATCTGGCTCAACACTCCTACCCGTCCGCAAGAAGCATCAGGTACTTCGGGAGAAAAAGCATCAATGAACGGTGTGCTTAACTTTTCAGTGTTGGATGGTTGGTGGTACGAAGGCTACCGAGAAGGTGCCGGCTGGGCTCTGACCGATAAAAGGACGTATGATAATCAGGCTTACCAAGATGAGCTGGATGCTGTAACTATCTACAACATGCTTGAAAATGAGATTATTCCACTCTATTTTGCTAAAAACTCAAAAGGATATTCTCCCGAATGGATCCAGACTATCAAAAATTCTATCGCACAAATCACACCTCACTACACAACAAAACGGATGATGGATGATTATTTCGATAGATTTTACAACAAACAGGCAAAACGTTCTGCTTTGCTAAAAGCCAATGGATTTGAAAAAGCCAAAGAAATTTCGGCTTGGAAAGAAAAAGTGGCAAAATCTTGGGACGATATAGAGATAGTAACGGTAGATCTACCCGAAAAACTAAACCACAATCCTCATGTTGGTGAAGACTACAACATCAACGTAGTAATTGATGTAAAACAAGCCGTTGAAAAAGGAATCGGAATTGAGCTTTTAGCCATCAAAACCGACACCAACAATCAAGAGTTTATTGCAGATATCGATGAATTGACGTTAGTAAAAACCGAAGGAACAAAGTTGTTTTTCAACATCAACTATCAATTAGCCAATGCAGGAGCTTACAAATACGGCTTCCGCATGTACCCGAAAAACGACTTGCTGCCGCACCGTCAAGATTTCTGCTATGTGAAATGGCTATAATAGTACTGTAATAGTGTAAATTATTTGATATTGAAAACGGGCTTGCAAATTCTGCAAGCCCGTTTTTATTTTTTGTGATATTGTTCGTTTTACGTAGCATCCGATTTTGCGCCACCCGACCGCCATGCTAAAAACACAGAAACAAGTGCATAAATAAGCATTAAAATCACCCAGCGGTCGTCACCTGTAAACATCAAGTACGTACCAAAACCAAGCAGAAGGGTAACAAAAAACATAAGACGCACAATTCGCTGAATCCGAAAATTTTCATCGCGTACCTGCGATAAATAAATAGCTTGTACCACAATCAGAGTCAGTGAACCAGTACCAAAAAGATACTTGGCAAAATCAAATTCAAAAAAATGCAATAATGCACCAAACAAAACCAACAACCCGCCCAGTCCATGTGCTATTTTTATTAATCCGCTACTCATCTTCTTTAATAATAAATATATCTTCGCTGTCTTTTTTTAAGTAATACTTTTCACGTGCGTAGCGCTCCAAGCTTTCATCTCCTGTTTGCATATCATTCATTTTCTGCTTATTAGATTCAATTTCTTCTTCGTAAAATCGAATCTCTTTTTTTAGCGTTTTTATATTTCTTCCGGTTTCCCACCTATTTTTAAGGCTATGTTCTCCAAAAAAGACAATGACAATTGTAAAAATAGCAACCGCCAGAAAATACTTATTAAAAACTATTTTCCGAATAATAGGAAATATTTTTTGAAGAAACTTCATAATTTATCTACGAATTGCAAAGATAGTTTTTTTTAATCACAAAGCGTGTATAAATCTCCTCTTGGATTAATAATAAGCAAAGGAACTCTGGATTTTTTTACAAGATGATATTCTTTGGGACCGAAAATAATGTCATCTAAACCATAATCCCTTGAAGCTGAAATCAGCACTACATCAAAACCATTACTATCAGCCTTTTGAATAGCTTCTTTATCCAATTTGAAGCTATCCGATTTAGCTTTTTCAACAGAATAATTCAAGTTAAATTTATTAAAAATCTGTATCATTTTATTCACCGTTCTACCTGCTTTACTGCCATAATCATTGGCTTGCAACACCAAGATTTGCGAATTACAGAACCGCCCAAAAGCCGACGCAAACTGTGTTTTTTCGTAATCTTCTATCAAAAAACCAACGGTAACCAGCACTTTCTGAAAATTCATTTCTGAAAAATCATTCTTGAAAAAAAGATACGGAATTCGTAAGTCTCGGCAATATTTCAAGTACTTTTTGAGCTGTTTGTTCATCGAATCATCCCATTGAATCATCAACAATGAAGCTTCCAAAATCTCACACTCCACTGCCAAATTACTCACAGAATTTTGACGAACAAGTACCTGAACATCTTCAAAATCATTCAATGAAAGGTATTTTTCAATATTTTCGATTTGATTTTTTTTCTCTACTTTATTTTCTACGAAAGCAATTATCCCAAAATCTTTTTTTAAATTTCGGGCTAACCGATATCCGCTTTTTAACAAATTTGAAGCAGTCGAGCTATTATTTATCAGAGCAACATTCATTTAGTCCAAAAAATACACTCGTTTTACCCTTCGTGAAACGCTGGTTAAAATTTCGTATGGAATGGTATCCAGCTTTTCAGCCAATTCTTGAAGAGTGATGTTATTTCCAAAAACTTCTACCGTATCGCCTTCCTCGGCAGGAATATCGGTCAAATCAATCATTGAGATATCCATACAAATATTTCCAACTACTTTCGCGCGATGTCCATTTACCCAAACCTCTCCCACTCCGTTGCTCAAATGACGATTAAAACCGTCAGCATAACCAATCGGTATCACGCCGATACGACTATCTTGCGTTAATTTTCCTTTTCGATTGTAACCCACAGTATCTCCGGCTTTTACATCTCGAATTTGTAAAATAATTGTTTTTAGCGTGCAAACCGTTTCCAGCTTTACTTCGGACAATGCGCTCACATCGTACAACCCAATTCCCAACCGCACCATATCAAACTGAAACTCCGGAAAACGCTCTATACCGGCTGAGTTAAGTATGTGTCGTAAAATTTTGTGAGAGAAAGCTTCTGTGATTTTATCAGCACATTCGGTAAAAATCCGTAGCTGAGTATGCGTAAATTCATCAAATTCAGCACTATCTGAACCCACTAAATGTGAAAAAACAGAGCGTACTTTTACTTGATTTTGATTTTTTAACAACTCAATCAATTCCGCTACATCTTTCTGCTCAAAACCGAGCCGGTGCATTCCTGTATCTATCTTAATGTGAATAGGATAATCTGTAAGTGCTAATTTTTCTGCCGAAGCAATAAAAGATTTCAGTAATCCGAAACTGTAAATTTCCGGTTCCAACTTGTTGTGGAAAATAGTGTCAAAAGCCGATTTTTCAGGATTCATGACCAATATCGGCACACGGATGCCTTCCCTACGAAGTTCCGCACCTTCATCGCCCACAGCCACAGCCAAATAATCACACCGATTATTCTGCAACACACGGGCTACTTCCACCGATCCACTTCCGTATGCAAACGCTTTTACCATACACATCATACGTGTTTCGGGGCGAAGTTTGGAACGGAAATAATTCAAATTGCTCACTAAAGCATTTATATTCACATCAAGTGTAGTTTCATGAACAATCAGCTCCAAACGGGCTAAAACATCTTCAAAGTGAAAACTACGCGAACCTTTCAGCAGTATAATTTCATTCTTAAACTCTCGCATTAAAGGTGATTTCAGTAATTCTTCCGTGTCGTGGAAAAAATACTTTTCGTCTATGCTGAATTTATCTGATTGTTTGGATATTTCACTTCCTACACCAATTATTTTCTGGATATTTTTAGATTGAGCCAACTCGGCAACCATGCTGTAAAGCTCATCTGAGACAAATCCGCTTTGCAAAATGTCGGATAAAATCAACGTCCGTGAAAGCTCTTGCCGACTCGACTGCCGATTGAGAAAATCGAGTGCAATGCCAAGCGAATTTAAATCGGAATTGTACGTATCATTGATAATTTGACAACCGTTCATGCCTTCTTTAACTTCTAAACGCATCGCCACAGGTTCTAATTTAAGCAGTTTTTGAGCTATAATTTTTGGTGAATAATCGAAATACAACAACACACAGATGCATTGCAAGGCGTTTTCAATGGACGCATCATCCGTAAACGGAATTTCAAGGCTAAATTCCTGTTTTTTATACCTTAATTCAATCTTTGTTGTACTGTTTGTCTCCATGCGCAGCACCTGTAATTTGGCATTTTCTTTTTTCCCCCAAGAAAATAATTTAGCTTTCAGTTTCGCCTGGATAATAGAAATTTCTATCAACTTTTCATCCGAATTGTAAATCAACACTTCTGCATCCCGAAAAAGCTTCACTTTCTCATCCACTTTCTGCTTCATGCCATTGAAACCTTCCTGATGTGCATTTCCAATATTTGTAAAAACACCAATGGTGGGACGAATAACGGCTTGCAGTTTTTCCATTTCATGCATCTGTGAAATGCCCGCTTCGAAAATTCCAAGTTCCGCATTTTCATTCAGTGACCATACCGACAGTGGAACACCAATCTGAGAGTTATAACTTTTGGGCGAGCGAACAATGCGAAAATCTTCATTCAACAACTGATAGAGCCACTCTTTTACCACAGTTTTGCCATTGCTTCCCGTAATTCCGATGACTGGAATAGAAAACAAATCCCGATGGGCCGAAGCCAAGATTTGCAGTGCAGATAAGGTGTTTTCCACTTGAAAAAACACGGCGTCGTGCATCTTATCAGCATCAACAGGCAGTTCGCTCACTACGAAGTAGCGCGTATTCTGGCGATAAAGTTCTGAAATGTACTTGTGCCCATCATTCCGAGCAGTCTTTAGTGCAAAAAAAAGTGTTTCAGCCGGGAAAGAGAGTGACCGACTGTCCGTAAGCAACCACTGTATATCAACATCCGGCAGCTTTCCAGTTTTGGAGTTTAAAATTTCAGCTATTTTAGAGAGTTTCATTGTCGTAAAAATTTTATTATTGCAAAGGTAGGGAAAAAAGTTTAGTCTGAAAGCTTGGTGTGAAAATTCAAGAAAAATAATGCATACAAAAGACGATAGAGACTTATTAAAATCATCAAAAGCCATTTTATCAGCTAAAATCCAAATACAAACTGAATCTACGAGTTCGTGTTTTTAACCCACTATGGTGAACATATTTCTAATTTTTAATTTTAAAGTTGTATCTTTGTTGCTTAATAAAAAATTGTAACAAAATTATGAAACTATTAGAAGGGAAAACAGCAATCATTACCGGTGCTGCTCGCGGAATTGGAAAAGCAATTGCACTTAAATTTGCTTCAGAAGGCTGCAATATAGCTTTCACAGACTTAGCAATCGACGAAAATGGAAAAGCTACTGAAAAAGAAATAGAAAGTTTGGGCGTAAAAGCCAAAGGATATGCTTCCAACGCCGCATCTTTTGATGAAACTCATCAGGTGGTGAAAGAGATCGTAAAAGAATTTGGACGCGTAGATATTTTGGTAAACAACGCCGGAATCACCAAAGACGGGCTTATGCTACGCATGAGCGAACAACAATGGGATGCGGTTATCACCGTGAATTTGAAATCTGCCTTCAACTTTATCCACGCTTGCACACCGATAATGATGCGACAAAAGTCAGGTTCAATCATCAACATGAGCTCCGTAGTGGGCGTTTCAGGGAATGCCGGGCAAACTAACTATTCTGCTTCAAAAGCAGGTATGATTGGGCTGGCAAAATCGATTGCCAAAGAGATCGGTTCTCGCGGTATCCGTGCCAATGCTGTTGCTCCGGGTTTTATAGAAACAGATATGACTCAAGTACTTACAGAAGAACAACGGGCTAAATGGACTGAAATGATTCCATTACGCCGTGGTGGTTCGCCGGAAGAAGTAGCTAAAGTATGCTTATTCCTCGCATCAGACTTATCCAGCTATGTAAGCGGGCAGGTAATTCATGTATGCGGCGGTATGAACACGTAACAAGTGGATATTGACTATATTTGGGTCAAAATTTGGTTTTTGCAAAAATTCACAAACAAAATATTTGTGGACTGAATAATAATTGCTATCTTTGCAGTCCGAAAAAAGAAATTAGAATAATTATAAAACCTAAATAGAAATGAAAAGGACATTCCAACCTTCACGTCGTAGAAGAAAAAACAAACATGGATTTCGTGCAAGAATGGCTACTGCCAACGGTCGTAGAGTTTTAGCTTCACGCCGTGCTAAAGGAAGAGCCAAACTGACGGTAGCTGATGAAGACCGTCACAAGCACTAATTTCATCGGAAATAATACGATAAAGTAACAAGGCTGTTTCAGTATAAAATTTTGAAACAGCCTTGTTTATATTTAAATTAATATTAAAATAGCTATACTTATACCCTGAAAAAACTAAAATGCACATTCCCGTATTTTCGGTGAAAACTGAAATGCGAATGAGTCTCAAAATTATTTTTTTCAGAATGCTCCAACACAAGGAGACCATCCGATTTTAAGAGTTCATTATTAAAAACAAAAGCAGGAATCTCCTTCAATCTTTCCAAATCATAAGGCGGATCAGCAAATATCAAATCAAATTTTATTTTAGTAGATGAAATAAACTTGAACACATCACCTTTAATCGGTGTAAGATTATCCACATTGAGAAGTTTGCAAATCTTACGAATAAATGCGACATGCTTACCACTTAATTCTACACAAATTACACTTCGTGCGCCTCGCGAAACAAATTCTAACCCGATGTTTCCCGTTCCGGCGAAAAGGTCAAGCACATCAATTCCCTCAAAATCGATGTGATTATTGAGAAGATTAAAAAGTCCTTCCTTTGCAAAATCGGTCGTAGGTCGTGCTGTGATGTTGTGCGGCACTTCAATTCGCCTTGCTTTGAATTTTCCACTGATAATACGCATCTAAATAATTGACAATTGATGATTTTAGAATTTCTTTTATCTGATAGCTTGCTTTGACACATCCATGCATGAAAGCTATTTTTTTATTTTAACATATAAGAAATCAAACTTCCGTTTTTAAAACATACTGTTGCAACAATTCCACCAAATTTTTATCCACGTTCTTTTTAGATAAAATCCTCAACGGACACACATCTGTATCAAGTCCAAGCTGTTCGTAGGCATTCAGCACAAAATAACAAATATCTTCATTGGTCTTTGTTTCAAACGGATTGGCTAAAAGCAATGCATTATCTTTAACAACAAATAAATCAATCCACTCCTTTCTCAAATTTACAAAGGCAGAATTGGAATTTCTGTTTATCTCTTCCTTCAATAGTTTGAAAAGATGATGTTCAACCTCTGCCTCAGGATATTTTTGGTCAAAAAAGTCCATCAGCGGCTCTTCCACTTCGTACACCAAATGGATGCCCCATTGAGGGAGCAAACTATAAAGAAGTTTGGTCCTTTCATTTTTCCCAAATTCAATTTCGAACAATTCTCTGAAATCATTTTGTCTGAATAAATCACTTGGGATCAACTGATAACGGCTATTTTCAAAAACAATGGAAACATTTTCATCCAAAATACGAAGTTCCGGCTGTTCAAAAAAATGTTCAAAGAACTGCGTTTCTTTTAACTTTCCGGCAGGCACATTAATCAACTGTTGCAATATAACTTCATCATTTTCATCAGTAATCGCGTATGAAATACCTTCGGGATGAATCCGAATCATAAGATTGTTATCGGTAGAATGCAAAAACGGGTTTTGTATCATTTCCTTATTTTTTTTATTTCAAGAATCGGCTATTAATTGAACAAAGATAGTGTGAATTAAGGAAATAATTTCAAAATAGACATAAAAAAACGCATTTTTTAGCAATACTGAGTTAAAGCATTTATGTATCTTTGCAAAAAGATAATTGCAGATGCGTACAAAAATCAGACAACTTTATAAAGAATTAGTGCAGAAAAATGAAGAGATATTCAGCTTTTCCGAACGAAAAGAATTGCGTGAATTACTCAAAAATTACCTGATAAAAAAGAATTACAGTCCTGAGAATAGTGAAAAATTTCTGGTAAAAAAATTAGAAGTCTGCAAAATATTACTACATGAAATAGGACTTGGAAAAACTGCTATAGTCAGCTATATCACAACAGAACTCATAGAAGAAAGAATTGTTGAACCTGATTTTTTAGAAAAAAAGTTCAATATTTCGGTAAGTACTATAATTATCGGATTGCAACGAGTAAAGAAGTTGTATAAAAAAAATGCATCGTTGGAAACCGAAAACTTCCGAAAACTACTGCTTACATTAGCCGAAGACGTTCGTGTAATTTTGATAATTATTGCTGTTCGGCTACAAACAATGCGAAATTTAGCAAATTATCCTAAGTCTGAACAGCAACAGATTGCGCGCGAAAGCTCATTTCTGTATGCTCCCATTGCCCACCGAATGGGACTATATGCCATCAAAAGTGAACTAGAAGATCTCTCGTTAAAATACACCAATCGGGAAATATACAAGGGCATTGCAAAAAAACTAAACGAGACCAAGCGCTCACGTGATCAATACATCACGGCATTCATTGAGCCGCTTAAAGAAAAAATGAAAGAATTGGGCTATCCCTTTGAAATAAAAGGACGTACAAAATCGATACACTCCATTTATTCAAAGATAAAGAAACAAAACACCACATTTGAAAATATCTATGACCTTTTCGCCATACGAATTATTTTTGATACGCCGATAGAAAAAGAAAAAGCTGTCTGTTGGCAAGCTTATTCAGTGGTAGCAGATATGTATCAACCCAATCCGAAACGACTACGGGACTGGCTTTCCATCCCGAAATCGAACGGCTACGAAAGTTTACACACAACAGTGCTTGGTCCACAAAACAAATGGGTGGAAGTACAAATTCGTACCCAAAGGATGGATGAAGTTGCCGAAAAAGGATTAGCCGCCCACTGGAAATACAAAGGGATAAAAACTGAAAGCGGTATGGACGAATGGCTAAAAAACATCCGTGAAATCCTTGAAAATCCGGAACTGAACGCCGTAGATTTTATGGATGAATTCAAGCTAAATCTGTATGAAAAAGAAGTCTTCGTTTTCACCCCAAAAGGTGATTTACACAAACTCCCGAAAGGCGCCACCGCATTGGACTTTGCATTCTCAATTCACACCAATCTGGGGGCACAGTGCACAGGTGCGATAGTAAACGGCAAGCATGTACAAATCAGGTATAAACTCAATAATGGCGACCAGGTAGAGGTACTTACAGCACCAACACAGAAACCGAAATCGGATTGGCTTAATATCGTTGTTACATCCAAAGCAAAAAACAAAATCCGACAAGCTCTGAAAGAAATCGAATTCAAAGATGCCGAAATAGGAAGAGAAATACTGCTTAGAAGATTTAAAAACTGGAAAATTGAACTAGATGACGGTATTTTCTCCAAATTGGCTAAAAAGAAAGGTTTCAAAACAGTCAGCGACCTTTACCAGGCAATCGGTCAGGAGAGAATTGACATTCACGAACTTAAAACATCCTATTTAGAACTTGAAAACCGAGAGCACAATCCAACGGTTGAAACACGAACAGCTGAAAGCTTTACCAAAGAAATACCTCCAATTCCTGATGCCAGTGTGGGAGAAGATGTTTTGGTCATCGATGACAACTTAAAAAACGTCGATTATAAGCTGGCTAAATGCTGTAATCCAATTTATGGTGACAGTATTTTCGGTTTTGTATCTGTAACGGGAGGCATCAAAATACATCGTACCAACTGCCCAAATGCACCACAAATGATTTCAAAATTCGGATATCGAATCGTCAAAGCACGCTGGTCCGGAAAAAATGTAGGATCTCTTTATCCCATTACATTACGCATTATTGGGCACGATGATATCGGAATCGTGACTAACATCACGTCTATCATTTCCAAAGAAGAAGACGTGTCACTTCGCTCTATTTCCATCGACTCAAACGCAGGACTTTTTGAAGGTACACTCACCGTCATGGTAGACGATAATAAAAAGCTGGATGCTGTAATCAAAAACATAAAAACAGTCAAAGGAGTGAAAAATGTGAGTAGAGTGTGATAAATATATAGAAAAAGAAAAGTCTCAAAAAATTATAATAAAATTTTCAGGATAAATCTATTTTTTTAGAGATAATTCATACATTATTCGTTATCTTTGTATGATTATTTAGCTTAGTATGGAGCTACCTAAAGAATTTATTGTACGTACAAAAGACATCATTCAATCTGAATTCCGATCCTTTACCCAAGCATTGGATGCTGAGCCACCTGTCAGTATCCGTGTCAATAACAAAATCCCGCTCAAACCTTCATCCGAGCAAGTAGCTTGGTGCAAATTTGGTTATTATCTAAACAAAAGACCATTATTTACCGCTGATCCACTTTTTCACGCGGGAGCGTACTACGTACAAGAAGCCTCTTCTATGTTTCTTCAACAAGCATTAGAACAGCTCGTTTCCAAAGATAGTACGATACTCGATTTAAGCGCCGCACCCGGCGGAAAATCAACGCTTATTTCTCAATTTTTAGCTGAAAATGGTTTTCTTGTTGCCAACGAGATTATCCGAAGTAGAGCTCATATTTTGACTGAAAACATGATAAAATGGGGCAATGACAATGTTTTTGTTAGCAATAATGCTCCGAGCGATTTCAAAAATCTACCAGGCTTTTTCGACGTGATTGTCGTAGATGCTCCCTGCTCAGGCGAAGGAATGTTTCGAAAAGACAAAGATGCCGTGAACGAATGGAATGTACAGAACGTGATGATGTGTGCGACACGACAAAAAGACATCTTAACCGACGTTTGGGATTCATTGAAAACCGATGGACTCTTGGTTTACAGTACGTGTACGTACAATCATGATGAAAACGAAGAAAATGTCAAGTGGTTTGAAAATAATTTAGGAGCAGAATTTTTACCACTAAACACAGATGAATTTCCACAAATTACCGCATCCGACAAAGGATACAGGTTCTATCCGCACAAAACTCAAGGGGAAGGATTTTTCTTAGCTGTATTGAAAAAAACAGCAACAACTCATTCTTTCAGAAAACAAAAGTCAAACAAGCAAAAGAATACGATAAATTCGGAAATAATTGAGCTAAGAAATCAATTATTAGAGCCTGAGAACTGGGTAATTTTGCAAGAAAACAATACTATTTCAGCTGTTAGAAAAACTCATTCGAACAAAATAGAGATTTTGAACAAAATACTCCTCCCTATGCACTTTGGAATTACCCTTGCCAAACAGAAAGGAAAAGATTTCATTCCTCACATTAGTCTGGCATTATCCAAAAACTTGAACAGAAAAAAAGTAAACTCTGTTGAAATTGACAGGAACACGGCCATAAAATACCTACGAAAAGAAAGTATTTTTCTGCCTAATTCTGAAAAAGGGTTTTTATTATTAACATACAAAAATACGCCAATTGGGTGGGTCAAAAATTTGGGAAAAAGAAGCAATAATTTATACCCCAACGAATGGAAAATCAGAATGAGATTTTAATCATAAAGTCAAATGAAATTTTTATTTTCAAAATATTTCTTTAATTGAGAACACTAAACATGAACAATACTGAAAACAACACTTCATGCATCACCTTTTTAGGCACAGGAACATCCACAGGCGTGCCGCAACTTGGATGCAGTTGCGAGACATGCCTCTCCACCGATCCGAGAGATAAAAGACTGCGCTGTTCGGCTTTACTTACCATCAACAACAAGCGAATTTTAATTGATGCAGGACCGGATTTACGCCAACAATTAATCAAAAACAAAATTTATCATCTCGACGCTATCCTACTCACACACGAGCATTACGACCACGTAGGCGGACTGGACGACGTAAGACCGCTCGGTGGTGTGAAGGTTTACGGCGAAAGTAATGTGCTGCACGCCATTCAAAGAAATATGCCCTACTGTTTTGTAAAAAACAAGCTTCCCGGCGTACCAAACTTGAAACTGATAGAAATTGATGAAAGCGAATTTGAGATTGAAGGGATAAAAATCACGCCGATTCGGGTTATGCACGCAAAATTACCAATCTTGGGCTACCGTATCGGGGATATAGCCTACATCACAGACGCAAAAACCATTTCCGATTCGGAGATAGAAAAAATGAAAGGGTTAAAAATTCTTGTGCTGAGTGCACTTCGAAAAGAATATCATTTTTCGCATCTGTCACTAGATGAAGCGTTGAAAATTGCAACCAAAGTAAACGCTGATACTACTTATTTTACACATGCCGGGCATGAGATTGGACTTCATAGTAAAATAAACAAAGAATTACCTGAAAATATTCACTACGCATTTGACAATTTGTCAATATATTTTTAACTTTGTCTCAATCTTAAAAACTCTAAATCTTACTTGTAATGAAAACTCTGACTTCCAAACACTTAATTCTGTTTGCGGCAATTATCTTGAGCTCATGTGCCACTCCGAGAATGTTTACAACCTTGGATTTACTCAGACCTGCAGAAGTTACATTTGAGCCCGGAGTAAAAAATGTGCTTGTAGTTAACAATTCTGTAGTTCAGCCCAACAACAAAAAACAAAAATCTGCAAACGACAAAAACTCAGGAACACTAACATTTGATAGTACTGCGCTTTTTTGCAATGCGAGTCTTCGCGAAAGCCTGGAAGCAAAAGAGTTTTTCAACACTGTTAAAATGGCTCCAAACAGTCAAAATACAACGGATAACTACAATAAGATATCTCCTTTAGACAAGAAAAAAGTCAAAGCTCTCTGCGATCTATATGATGTGGATGCCTTAATATCGCTTGACCATATTCAAGCCAATGACGAAACCAGTAAATACTACGAAGACTACACCATAATGAACGCTTTGGACATCAAAGTAAACACCATTTGGTCAATACATTACCCAAATAATACCGCAACAACACACAAGCAATTTACCGATGAGTTTTCTTGGGAAGAAGCCAAATCTGTTGACCTTCCGAAAAAACACGACGCACTGGTTGATGCCTGCATTCTTACCGGTTCAAACGTTGCCGAGCGAATGATTCCGAGATGGGAGAAACAAGACCGCTACTTTTTTACACCTAAAAAACCACTGATGCAACAAGCTATGGATTCTGTGAAAACTCGCAACTGGCAATCGGCTATTTCACTCTGGAAACATGCCTTAAAACAATCTAAAAACTTCAACACGAAATTTCAAGCTTCAAACAACATAGCCATAGCCTACGAGATTCTTGGCGACATTGACAATGCTTTTTTATACTGCGAGCAGGCTATCAATTATTATCCGTACGTCATGTTCTTTTACATCAGCGATAGCGAACATATTTATGAAATCTTGAACTACTATGACTTCTTGAAAAAAAGAAAAGAAGAAATTGCGCTTATCTCAAAACAGTTAAGCGAAAAATAGTATTTCGAAGATAATAACACTCAAAAATTTAGTATTATGCTTTTACCTTCCGATGAAATTTCCCTGCAACAACGCGGGATCAGCAAGCAGCAAATTGAAGAACAGCTGCAGAGTTTTGTAACAGGTTTCCCATTTCTGAAAATAAAAGGAGCGGCGTCCATCGGCAACGGACTGATTCACCTTTCAGAAGATGAACAGCAAAAATACCTTGCTGAATGGGAAGACTTCCAGCAAACCGATGCAAGCGTCTTGAAGTTTGTCCCGGCTTCCGGTGCAGCGAGCCGCATGTTCAAGGCTCTATTTGCATTTCTCGATAGCGAAGATGAAAAACCGGAAGGTAGTTTTGAAAAGAAATTTTTTGATGGAATTGAAAAGTTTGCTTTTTACGATGATTTGAACGATGCCTGCCTAAAAAACGAAGATAAAACCATTCCCGAATTAATTGAAACGGGTAAATTCAAAGATATTATTTCTGACCTGCTGAATGATAACGGGCTCAATTACGGCTCACTGCCAAAAGGTTTATTAAAATTTCACTCTTACACATCAGAAAAACGGACACCGTTGCAGGAACATCTGGTGGAAGGTGCGCTGTATGCCTCTACTTCCGGAAAAGTGAATATTCATTTCACGGTTTCAGGCGAGCACAGAGAACTTTTTGAAAAGCACCTGAACGAATCGCTGCCTGCTTATGAGAAGAAATATTCCGTGAAGTACAACGTGAGTTTTTCCGAACAAAAACCTTCAACTGATACAATTGCTGTCGATACAAACAACAAACCTTTCCGCGAAAACGGTAAGCTGGTTTTCCGACCTGGTGGACACGGTGCATTAATTTCAAACTTAAACGATTTGGATTTTGACGTTATCTTTATTAAAAACATCGACAATGTGGTGCCTGACAACCTGAAAGACATTACAGTAAAGAACAAGAAACTTATCGCCGGAATCCTGGTAAACCTGCAAAAGCAAGCTTTCGCATACCTGAAAGAGTTGGAAAACGAGCAAATATCCGATGCCAAGTTGGCGGTGATAACTCAATTCTGTGAAACAAAACTCAACAATCATCATCCGAACATCAAATCACTAAAAGGCAATGATTTACGTCAATATTTAGTGAGTAAACTAAATCGCCCGATACGCGTGTGCGGCATGGTGAAAAACGAAGGTGAACCCGGCGGTGGACCTTTCCTGACCGTGAATCAAGACGGTACGGTTTCCCCGCAAATCCTTGAAAGCTCGCAGATTGACCAAAGCAATCCCGAAGATAAAGCTAAAATGATGAATTCGTCCCATTTCAATCCGGTAGATTTGGTTTGCGGAGTGAAGAATTACAAAGGAGAAAAATTTGACTTGCTGAAACATGTGGATAAAAACACCGGTTTTATTTCCTTGAAATCAAAAAGCGGACGCGAGCTGAAAGCGCTGGAACTGCCCGGGCTGTGGAACGGTGCGATGAGCGACTGGAACACGGTTTTCGTGGAAGTGCCGATAGAAACTTTCAACCCTGTGAAAACAGTGAATGACTTATTACGGAAAGAACATCAATAGCTATAATTACAATACCATCTCTTCTACACGTCTTGGTTTTGTTTTTATAGGCATAAAACGAAAGTTTTGAACGTATGAAATTTTAATTTCACATTATAAAACTCGCAAAAGGAAGGGGAAGACGGTGAATCTTCCCCTTTAAGTTATCAAATACTTTTATTCAAAATGCGTATCCAATAGCAAGTGTAACTGATGGTGTAAACCCATTACCTGCACTTTCGGAATCACTGAACACAAAGTTATACATCGGTCCAATTCCAAGGTCTAACGTAAACCCACTTGACCACACCCACTGATAGCCTAATTCAGCTCCAACGCCTGCAGTTGTGGCGCTATAGCTACTGCCATCACTGTCTTTTATACGTCCAAAAGCAGCAGAAACCAGCGGATTGGCATAAAAACCTGAAGGAACTTCCTTTTTAGCATGGGTAATGTAATACCGATATCCGGCTCCTAAACCTGCCAAGCTTACATCAAGCCCAAATAATTTGTACATGTAGTTACCTTTCACTAAAAAAAAAGAGCTCGGGCTGATAACCCTTTCATACGTAATGAAATTACCAAATGCCAAACCAATCGGGTTTGTTTTAACAATGCTGTTTTGGGCACCAGCACCAAAATCATAGACATAACAAGACTAAAGAAACAATTAGCTTTCTCATATTCATTTTATTTAATTTTTTAAAAGTTCTCAAAGATAAATCAAAAATTTATTTGTACAACAGTTTACTTATTTTGTATTAATTTTGTAGCATGAAACAAAGGTACTTTATTTACTTCTCCTACGACGGAGCTAATTACGTCGGCTGGCAAATGCAGCCAAACGGGCTTTCCGTACAGGAAGTGATGCAAAAAGCATTTTCAACCGTGCTTCGTAACAAGATCGAAATTGTGGCTGCCGGGCGTACAGATGCCGGCGTGCATGCCAAGTGCATGGTTGCGCATGTAGATATGGATATTTATCCGTTTTCGCTGAGTGATTTAATCAGAAAGATGAACAGTTTTTTACCTGATGACATTGCAATCAGCAAAATCAAAGCAGTAAAACCAGATGCTCACGCCCGTTTTGATGCCGTGTCAAGAAGATATGAGTATCATTTGATTACGGATAAAAATGTTTTTCTGAACGAATATGCCATGCGCGTTTTTCACCCGTTGGATTTTGAAGCAATGAACCGCGCTGCCGAAACGCTTTTTGACTACACCGACTTTACCAGTTTCAGCAAGCTACACACAGATGTGAAGACAAACAACTGCAAAATCATGCATGCTCGATGGACGTTTGATTCGGAAAAATGGATTTTCACGATTGAATCCGATCGTTTTCTTCGAAACATGATACGTGCCATTGTAGGCACTTTGCTGGAAGTAGGCAGGGGAAAAATGAGCGTGGACGAATTCAGACAAGTGATAGAAGCAAAAAACAGATGTAAAGCCGGCACTTCTGTTCCCGGCAAAGGACTTTATATGGTAAACGTGGAATATCCGGATGAGATTTTTGAGAATAATCACTAATCGGATGTCATTAACTTTTTTTTCTTTGAGTCCCTTTTACTTTGTCTTTATTTTTATTGATATAATCTTTCCAGCTTTTATATTCTGCTTCTTGAAAAGGGGTGTTCATCTGTAAGAAATGACAATACGCCGCTGCCAATCCATCCGTTGCATCAAGCTGCTTAGGCATTTTTTCTTGCGGAATTTTAAGGAATCTTCGCAACATATCAGCTACCTGCTCTTTGGATGCACGTCCGTTGCCGGTAATTGACATTTTAATTTTCAAAGGCGCATATTCATAAATGGGCAAATCACGGTAGAGAGCCGCAGAAATAGCTGCACCTTGTGCGCGTCCAAGTTTTAGCATCGACTGAATATTTTTCCCGTAAAAAGGGGCTTCAATGGATAAAATATCGGGATGAAATTCATCTATCAATGATAGCGTGCGGTTAAAAATTTTTTGAAGTTTATGGAAATGGTCAATGTATTTCTTTAATTCCAGTACACCTAAAGCAATCATTTCCGCATTGTTACCATTTACGCGCAACAAGCCATATCCAGTCACGGTAGTACCGGGGTCAATACCTAAAATTATACGTTCTTTATTAATCATTTATTGTGAAAAAGTGTCTTTTATAAAAGTTCTAAAATAGTTGAAAAAGCGAGCACATCCACACCAAACCGCTTTACCATGTCAGAAAGTATATTTTCCGCATGTTGCTCATTCCACAAATTCAACTGCTGCATATCGCCGATATGAAACTGAACTGTAACAGAAGTTCCTTCCTGCTCGGAGTTAGGTGATAAGACTTTGGCAACTTGCGGTTTTTCAAAACCACACTTCAGCATGAAAGGAATATGTTCTTCGTGAATCCATTTTGCCCAAAGGCTGTACTGTCTTTCAGCTACAAAATAAGTTGTATTGTAAATCAACATAAGAAAATTAGCTATTTTATGCAAAAATACGGATTTTATTCCAAAAATGATTATCTTTGCATTCCAATTCAACAATGGGGATTTAGCTCATCTGGCTAGAGCGCAACACTGGCAGTGTTGAGGTGACCGGTTCGAGTCCGGTAATCTCCACTAAAAAAGGACACGCATCAGCATGTCCTTTTTTATCGTATCCTACGGTTTTATTCAACAACAACAAATTCTCCGGTCAGATAAAAATCTTTGTTTACTTCTTCATTTTTCCCTTCCGACGTATTGGCTTTGTATTTATGCTGAATTTTATATTTTTTATTGCTGTAAAATGCTTCTAAATTTTCAATCAAAGTCTTGTTTCTTTTTGCAGCTTTCTGATGTGATGCCAGTTTGAACTGATCACTCGTTTTTTTCAATTCAGCTAAACTTTTGTCCAGCGAATCTTTGGCTAATATATAAACAGAATCTTTGGTAAAATCAACCGATTCTACCGAACCAAACGAAATCGGCTCGTAAGCTTGTACACTTTTTTTCAAGTGCTTTTTTACACTCCTTTCTGCCATTCCTTGTGGCGTATTGTTGCAACCTATTAGCAACAAGGCTCCTAAAAACGAAATTACAATCTTTTTCATATTAACTGTATTTAATGATTAATTGGCTACAAATATAGTAATTTATTAAAAATACAAAAAAAATGGGTGCAAATTTGCACCCATTTTTTTGAAAATTAACTTTCCCGGGAAAATTATTTCGCATCAGAGTCATCTACAGACTTTTTTTCTGCAAATTTTTCAATATTTCTCTCGATTAAAGCATCAACTTCTTCGTGAGAAAGAATCGTTTTCCCTAATGCTTCTTTTTCTGCATCTCCCAGTTCTACTAAGAGTTCTCTGTTATCTTTTGATTGAGAAAGATCGAATTTTCTGAGTTTGTAATTCAACTCATGAGCTTCTCCAAAATTAACAGTAGCTCTATCGCCTGTATCTTCAACTTTGGCTTCTTTAGAATCTTCAGTTTTAGTTTCTTTGACATCATCTGCTTTGACATCTTCTGCTTTAGCATCTTCTGCTTTTGTTTCTTTAGAAGCTTTTTTAGCTTTCTCTGCTTTTGCTGTTTTTTTAGCTTCTTTTTCTACTAATTTTTCAGCCGCTTCACTTACCATCTGATCTTTCAAGTCTGCAAGTTCTTGAATATCTCCGAGAGTTGTTTTTTCTATAACAGGAGGAGTCACCGGAGTTTCATCTCTCTTGGATTTTTTACCTCCATCGGCCTTTTCAGCATGTTTAGCATCTTCATGAATACGACTATGTGAAAGTATGATTCGTTTTGCATCTTTATTGAATTCTATCACTTTAAATTGGAGTTTTTCATCCACTTGTGTTTGAGAACCGTCTTCTTTTACCAAATGTTTTGGTGTTGCAAAACCTTCAACGCCATAAGGAAGTGCGATTACAGCTCCTCTATCCATTACTTCCACCACGATTCCTTCATGAATAGTTCCTACCGCGTACAATCCTTCAAACGCATCCCATGGATTTTCTTCCAGTTGTTTGTGTCCTAAGCTTAAACGTCGGTTGTCCTTATCTATTTCCAATACTTTTACTTTGATATCTGCATCAATTTTAGTAAACTCGGATGGGTGTTTTATCTTTTTTGTCCAACTCAAGTCTGAGATGTGAATCAAGCCATCAACTCCCTCTTCAATTTCTACAAATATACCGAAATTAGTAAAATTACGCACTTTTGCAGTGTGAACACTTCCTATCGAATATCGGGTATCGATATCACCCCATGGGTCTGATTTCAGTTGTTTCATACCAAGTGACATTTTGCGATCGTCACGGTCAAGGGTAAGAATAACTGATTCAACCTCATCACCTACTTTCAGAAAATCTTGAGCAGAACGAAGGTGCTGTGACCAACTCATTTCTGATACGTGAATCAAGCCTTCTACACCTGGTGCAATTTCAACGAATGCACCGTAATCAGTCATTACCACAACTTTACCTTGCACTTTATCACCTACTTTCAACTCAGCATCGAGCGCATCCCATGGATGAGGTGAGAGTTGTTTAAGTCCAAGAGCAATTCGTTTTCTGTCTTCATCGAAATCCAGAATAACTACATTGAGTTTTTGATCCAATTCAACCACTTCTTCCGGGTGATTTATACGCCCCCAAGAAAGGTCTGTGATATGAATCAGGCCATCTACACCACCCAGGTCAATGAATGCTCCGTAGGATGTGATGTTTTTAACAACACCTTCCAATACCTGACCTTTCTCCAACTTGCTAATAATCTCTTTTTTCTGTTGTTCAATTTCAGCTTCGATAAGTGCTTTGTGAGAAACAACAACGTTTTTGAATTCCTGATTAATTTTAATAACCTTGAATTCCATGGTTTTGTTTACAAACACATCGTAGTCACGTATTGGCTTAACGTCAATTTGAGAGCCTGGCAAGAATGCTTCGATACCGAACACATCCACAATCATACCACCTTTGGTACGGCACTTCACAAAACCTTTAATAACTTCTTGGCTGTCAAAAGCTGCATTAATTCGTTCCCAGCTACGCGATACGCGAGCTTGCTTGTGTGAAAGAAGCAGCTGTCCGTCTTTATCTTCTTGACTTTCTATGTAAACTTCTACTTTGTCACCTACTTTCAAATCCGGGTTGTACCGAAATTCATTTGTAGAAACGATACCGTCTGATTTGTAACCTACATCAATTACAACTTCACGCTTACTAATTGATATAACAGTACCTTCCACCACTTCATGATCTTTGATGGAGCTTAGTGTTTTATCGTAAATTTCTTCGAGCTCTTTATGTGAACTATCAAAGACATCATCACCTTTTTCGTAAGCATCCCAATCAAAATCTTCGTCTGGTCCGGTAGGTTTTTCATCCGTTATTTTAATTTCTTTTTTAGCTGAAGGAGCTTCTTCGATTACCTCTTCAACTGCTTCTTCTGTCTTTGCAACAGGTTCCTTAGCCACTTCTACTTCAAGTGTTTCCTCTTGTATAGGTGTCTCTTCTTTTAGGTCTTCTGCTTCTGCTACTTCTTTTGTCTTTGCAACAGGCTCTTCCTCCGACTTTGTTTTGGGTATTTCGTCTTGTGCAGATACTTCTTCCTTTACCTCGGAAGTGGTTTCTGCATTAGGGGTTTGTGATTCATCAACGGCTTCAGGAGTATTTTGTACGTCATCAGCCAATTTTTTGTTTTCTTCCATTTTTTGTTAAAAATTCTTTGTTAAACTTTAGTTTGTTAGACATTATATTGATTAAAATTTGGTGTGCAAAGGTACAACTAATTTCTTTTTCTGCCAAAGGAATGTTTGAATATCTTAATTGTTTGATTTCACACTATCTTGTTTACTACCTGAATTATAACCAATAATTTAGCTATACTTAAACTTAGTCATACGCATAAATTAGTAATCCTAAGCTTGCAGATTAATTACAAAAACATTAGCTTTGCATTTTTAACTATTAAAACTAATTATCATGAAGAAAGTATTTCTGACCATTTGCATCATGGCTCTTTCGTTTTCTACTTTTGGACAAGCAATAAATCGCATCGCCGTAATACCCGAGCCTGTTTCAACGATTGAAGGACAAGGCATTTTTAGCTTACCTGCAAAAATCACCTTAATTCGCCCTGTTGGCAATGAAAATGATCGGACAATAGATTTTATTTCCGAAAAGCTGTCCAATGCTGGAAGTAAAGTTGTTGTGAAAAAGTCAGGAAAAGGTACAATCATACTACAGCTAAATAGAACAAAGAACACGACTATTGGCGATGAAGGTTACACACTATCTGTAACTCCTAAGAACGTTGTAATCAGTGCTAATACACCAACCGGTTTGTATTACGGTGCTCAAACACTGATTCAACTTTTCCCTCCCGAGATTGAAAGCAAAATAGCGACAACTAATGTAAAATGGCAAATTCCGGCTTTGGAGATTATCGATTACCCCCGATTTGAATGGCGTGGCTTAATGCTTGATGTTGCACGTCACTTCTTCACCGTTGATGAAGTAAAACGATATATAGATCAGATGTCACGCTATAAATATAATCGTCTGCATTTAGGATTGACCAATGATGAGGGTTGGAGAATTGAAATTAAATCCCTACCCAAACTAACAGAAGTTGGTGCGTGGCGGGTAGAAAAAGTGGGTAACTTTGGTACGTTTTCACATCCGCTTCCTGATGAACCCAAAAATTACGGAGGTTTTTACACTCACGAGCAAATTCGCGATATTGTAAAATATGCTAAAGAGAGATTTGTCGAAATTATGCCGGAAATTAACGGGCCCGGGCATAGCTTAGCGGCAATTGCATCTTATCCGGAACTTGCCAGCACACCTGACGCTAAAAACTATAACGTCCGTGCCGGAGAACCTATCATAAACTGGAGTGCCAGACCAAGGTATACCGCTTATATTGATAATAATCTTTGTCCTGCAAACGAAGTTGTGTACGAGTTTTTGGATAAAGTAATTACCGAAGTTGCCGAACTCTTCCCGTTTGAGTACATCCACGCCGGCGGTGATGAGACTACTTATAATTTCTGGGAAAAAAGTCCTGAAGTTACTAAACTAATGAAGCGTGAGGGGCTAAAAAACATGGCAGAAGTTCAATCTTATTTTGGAAAAAGATTTGAAAAAATCATTCAGTCAAAAGGTAAAAAAATGATGGGTTGGGATGAAATTCTTGAAGGTGGCATCACCCCAACTACTGCACTAATGAGCTGGCGCGGAATTCAACACGGCATTGAAGCTTCAAAATCCGGACATTACGTGGTGATGAGTCCCACACAACACACCTACATTGATTATATGCAAGGGGATATTTCTACCGAGGCACCTGTATATGCAACATTGCGACTGCATAAAGCCTATGAATTTAATCCTGTACCTGATGAAGCAAATCCTAAATTTATCCTTGGAGGTCAGGCTAACCTTTGGACAGAACAGATTTACAATTACCGACAAGCAGAATACATGACATGGCCCAGGGGTTTTGCTATTGCCGAATCGGTATGGTCGCCTGCAAGCACAAAGAATTGGGATAATTTCGTAAAAAAGACCGAAAACCATTTCAAACGCTACGACTACGCTCAAATCAAGTATTCACCGGCTATCTACGACCCGATTGTTAATGTAAGAAAAAAGGGCGAAAAGTATTATGTTGAGCTGACACCTGAAATTAAAGGTTTGGATATTTATACAAGTTTTGACAACTCTGAACCTGATAATTTTTATCCAAAATACAGCCAACCACAGCTTATCCCTAAAGATGCAAAACTTATGAAAATCATCAGCTATCGTGACAATAAACCAATCGGAAGAATGATGACCATTACAGTGGAGGACTTAAAAAAGAGAGCTAAATAATCTTCAATCTTATCATAACTTTACAAAAAAAAGAAAAGTCTGATTACAATTTCTTGCAGTCAGACTTTTTTAATTACATGTTGATTGTGCTCCAAAAAACAATTAATTACTTCTCATTCATTAAAATCTCTCTCGCTTTTGCTAATTGCTCCGAAGATTCGGGCTGCGGATAACGAAGCTCTAATCGCTTAAAATAATCCACTATTATACTACCAATAGTTACTCGTGTAAAGTACTTCTTATCAGCCGGCACTATGTACCATGGAGCATAATCGGTAGATGTTTTCTCCATCATTTCCTCATACGCCTTTTCGTATTCATCCCATTGCGCACGGGCAATCAGATCCGAAGAACTAAATTTCCAATTTTTCTCTTCTTTATCGAGCCTTTCAAGCAACCGTTCTTTCTGTTCTTCCTTAGAGACGTTTAAGAAAAACTTAATGATTCGACAACCGTTTTGATACAAATGCTTTTCAAAATTGTTAATTTGCTCATATCGCTTATCCCAAAATTTTTTATCGGCTTTTTCCGAAGAATCGATATCGGGCAACTTCTCATTCAGTAAAAATTCCGGATTTACTTTAGTTGCAAGCACATTTTCATAATGCGAACGATTAAATATGCCGATGGCTCCTCGCTCCGGTAGGTCTTTGAAATGACGCCACAAGTAATTATGGTCTAATTCTTCTTTTGATGGTGTTTTATAGCTATACACACGGCAACCTTGCGGATTCAAACCGGACATGACATGTTTAATAGCGCTATCTTTCCCCGCAGCATCTCGCGCTTGCAGCACTATGAGCATGGAATAGCGGTCATCTGCCCAAAACTTCTCCTGATACTCAGCCAATTCTTTAATGTTGTTTTTCAATTCTTTACGAGCATCCTTCTTGCTAAGTCCCCCGTTGTAGCTCGGGTCATAATCCTTCAATATCACCCTACTGCCCGGCTTTACTAAAAATTTATCAAAATCTAATTTCATAGTGGTTTTGTTAATATGATTAAACGAATCAAAGTTGCCAAAATTTCTTTAATAAAAAAATAAGAATTTATTATTTCTCATTTTACATAGTCGTTTTAAAAAACAGAGGCAACTTATCCGATACTGTAAATTTGTAACTTTTTTAGGTTGGTTTACGAAACACTCCCTTACTCTGTCGAGCAATTACAAACATCTTTGCTTTTAAGTTTCTGATATTCAATCCAATATCTTTACTGCATTTTACTTTACTACTCTTCTATATTCCCATTCGTTTCTAACCGAAAATTTTCCCCGTCGAACACGCCATAAGAGAAAAGTTGCACAAAGTCACCGAGGATGATTACACGCGATTTGTTTTTCAGCTCCAAGTCTAGCTCGATGTGGCGATGCCCAAAAATCATAAAATCGATATCGTGATTTTCTACGTATTTTTTAGCAAATCCTACCAGCGGTTCTTTGTTTTCACCTTGAAATCGATTGTCCAAGTGCATGATTTTCCTACGGTTGCTCTCAGACCAACTGTATCCGAAGTTTTGCCCAATTTGTGGCGGGATGAGTCGAAATAGTTTTTGACACGTAGGGCTGTGAAAAATTTTTCGGATGATACCGAAGCCTTTCTCATCCGTAAAAAGCCCGTCGCCATGCGCCATGTAGAACTTTTTTCCTTTCAGATTAAAGGTTTCTGGTTTTCGATGCACTTTCAGCCCGATTTCGTTTTCCAGGTAGCCGAAAGTCCAAATGTCGTGATTTCCGGTAAAAAAATGAATCTCAATACCGTTGTCTGTTAATTCTGCCAGCTTCCCCAAAAATCGAACATAACCCTTGGGAACCACGGTTTTATACTCAAACCAAAAGTCGAACATATCGCCGAGCATAAAGATTTTTTCGGCATCGAGCTTCACCTTATCCAACCAATTTACCAGACGCATCTCGTGCTTGCGCGGATTACTGACAATTCGCGAACCTAAATGGGCATCTGCAATAAAGTAAATCATTTGCTGTTAATTGAATGGTTGTTAATTTAGCTCAAAGCTTGATACTCAAAGCACGAAGTAACTTGATAGGTTTGAAATTTTTGTTTTCCGAATCAAAGTGAAAACAAATTGTTATGTTTATAAGCTGCTGAATTTAAAGCTAATAAATCTGTAATAACTCAGACCTAAAAACTGTAAACTATAAAACTAAAGAAATCCCAGTTCCAGTTGTGCTTCTTCGCTCATCATGTCTTTGTCCCACGGCGGATCAAATACGATATTTACATTTACTTTTTTCACACCTTCCACACTCTCCACTTTCATTATCACGTCTTCCACGATAAAATCCACAGCAGGGCAGTTAGGTGCCGTTAGTGTCATATCAATATCCACCGTACCGTCATCTTTCGGGTCAATTTTGTATATCAATCCCAAATCGTAAATATTAACTGGTATTTCAGGGTCAAACACCGTACGAAGCATTTTGACAATTTTTTCTTCCTTTTCTAAAAATTCATTCATAGCTTGTCCTTTTTCAGTTTCTGTATTACAAACAATTTCAGCATGTAAAAAGTTGAAAGAACCGCTTATTATCCCACTATTTCATCAAACGGAGCAAAATCAGCGGTCATTTTTCCGTCAACCATTACTACCGTAGTAACTTTTGCTGTAAAGCAGAGTTTGTTGTCCGGTTTTCGGTAGATGGCTTGGTTGAAGATGTATTTCACGCCTTCCTTTTTCACGCCGAGTTTGCATACAAATTCATCACGCGACCGTAACGGCACCTTAAAAGCCATTTCTATTCGTGCCACCACGGCATCAATCCCCTGTGAGTGAAGTTCAGAAAAACTAACGTTTCTTTCCAGTAAAAATTCATGGCGCGTATGTTCCAAGTAGTTTTGATATACCGAATTGTTTACAATTCCCTGCAAATCACACTCGTAATCGCGCACTTTGAAGTCGAGTTCGTAAATGTACATTTTTTATTGGTGAATGTTGTGTAGTGTTTGGTGGTCGGTAAATGGTATTTTACCATTCACCGATTACTGACCACCGAAATTAAATCACTTTCAGTTCTTTGCCAATTTTAGTAAATGCTTCAATGCACTTATCCAAATGTGCTTTCTCATGAGCTGCAGAAATTTGCACACGGATGCGTGCTTCGTCTTTTGGCACAACAGGATAGTAGAATCCGACAACGTAAATTCCTTCGTCGAGCAACCGCTCTGCCATATTTTGCGAAAGTTTGGCGTCATACAGCATCACTGCACAAATAGCCGATTCCGTGGGTTTGATGTCAAATCCGGCTTCTTTCATCTTCTTGACAAAATATTCCGTATTCTCGTGGAGTTTGTCTTGCAGCTCGTTGGTTTCATCCATCATTTCAAACATCTTAATGCCAGCAGCAGCAACCATCGGCGGAATAGAATTAGAAAAAAGATACGGGCGTGAACGTTGACGCAGCATATCGATAATTTCCTGCTTTCCAGTAGTAAAACCGCCAATTGCACCGCCGAATGCTTTCCCCAACGTGCCGGTAATAATTTCAATTTTGCCCATCAGATCGAAAAGTTCGGTAACCCCCCGTCCCGTTTTCCCAACCACACCGGCTGAGTGACTCTCGTCAATCATTACCATCGCATCGTATTTATTGGCAAGTTCATAGATTTTGTCCATCGGTGCTACGTTGCCGTCCATCGAGAAAACGCCGTCGGTAACAATCATTCGGAAACGCTGCGCCTGTGCTTTAATCAGCTGGGCTTCCAAATCAGCCATATCGGCGTTCGCATAGCGGTATCGTTTTGCCTTGCAAAGCCGTACTCCGTCAATGATAGACGCATGATTCAGTGCATCGGAAATGATGGCGTCTTCGGCGGTAAGCAGCGGCTGAAAGAGACCGCCGTTAGCATCAAAACAAGACGTATAGAGAATGGTGTCATCTGTTCCGAAAAACTTGGTTACCAATTGCTCCAGCTGCTTGTGCAGGTCTTGCGTTCCGCAGATAAAACGCACGGACGACATGCCGTAGCCGTGTGAATCGATAGCTGTTTTTGCCGCTTCGCGAAGCTTTTGGTTGTTAGAAAGTCCAAGGTAGTTATTGGCGCAGAAATTCAATACTTCTTTCCCGTCGGAAACGCGGATAGCTGCCCCTTGTGGCGAGATGATTACACGTTCGTTTTTGTACAATCCGGCTTCTTCTATGGATTGAAGTTCTTGTTGTAAGTGTTGTTGAAAATTTTGATACATAGTATATTGTGATTTTGTTTAATTGTAGAATCGTCAAATCGTCTTTTGTCTAAAAGTCTTGGTTCTTATCGTCTTACTACTCATTCTTTCCCAATCGGTATGCTTAAACTTTCTGCTTCAAGAATATCTATTTTTTCAAATCCGAGTTCTTCAAGCAATGATGAAATGAACTTATGCGCCTGATCCGATGATTCGGTCAGAATGCCTTTGGCAAGTGCATCTTGCGTTATTTTATTTTTTTCGCCCGAAATAGCTTTTTTAAAATCGGAAATTTTGGTCGGATTGAAAATATTCAAACTTTCATCGTACACTTGAATGGTTTTTTCATCAATTACCGTTTCCTGAATTTCCGGCTTTGGAAGAATAACTTTTACACTTTTCCCGGAAACGGATACCGAAGCTTTGCTCATATCAATGCCGGCTTTCACATAGCCGTCGTTGTACCGAATAAGGAATGATTTTTCAGTTAGCGGCACCTGCAAGTTCTTGAATTTCACATAATCGCTATAACTGATTACCCCACTGTAATTGTACTTTACCAGCGAAAGGTCTTTCACATAAGCTATCTTTTCCATAATGGCGGCACTGTCGTATTTGGGCTGCTTGCTCGACTTTTTGAAAAGGAAAAAAGCCAACACAAGTGCCGTAATTAATAAGACTATAGCGGGATAATTCGTTTTTCTATTCATGATATTTATATCTGAAATGCGAAGTTTGTACTTTTTGTTGTTTCTATCTCGTGAGTAGCTTTTAATTAGCATTTTATCTTCCGACAAACCAATACAGCAAAAAAATCAGCAAACCGGTTACGCCTAAAATAGCGGAAGCGATGATAAGTATTAATTTGATAAATTTTTTGTTTTCCATACAACTGCAATCATTTATAAAACAGCAGACATACTGGAGCTCCCAACTCAATGTCCTTACCGATAAGCTTCAGCTTACCGTTTCGCTTGTTTCTGCTGAAAACGGTTATGTTATTTGTCTTTTGATTGCCAACGAAAACAAATTTCCCGTCCGGAGATATTGCAAAATTTCGTGGCGCATTTCCATAAGTTGAATATTGCTCTACCCTTTTTATTGTGCCATTTTTATAAACTTTGAAGCAGGTAATGGTGTTTTCGTCGGCGCGATTAGTAGCGTAGAGATATTTTCCATCGGGCGAAAGATGAATATCTGCTCCACTCTTGGTTTTTGAAATATCATCAACCAACGGAATTTCTTGTATCCGCGTTAAATTACATGCACTATCCACCGAAAAAACATTCAATTCGGCGCTTAGTTCATTCAGTAAATAGAGAAATTTTCCGTTTTTGCTAAAAGTCATGTGACGCGGTCCGCTTCGTTTAGCCACTTTGGTTTCGGAAATAAATTCCAACACATTTTTAGTGCTTGCCGGATGATAACGGTAAGCAAAAACGCCGTCTGTTCCGAGATTTGTAGCCAAAACAAACCTTCCGTCAGGTGATGAGACTATCTGATGCGCATGGCTCGGACCTGTTCTGCCAGGCCCGTACAGGTACCTTGGATGAATGATATTGTAAAGCGTATCGGTCAAAGCTCCGTTCTCTTTTCTGCCTAAAATGGAAATGGAACCAGAAGTGTAATTCGCCGTAAAAACATGATTTTGAGCAGAATAAACGTGACAGGGCCCTTCCAGCACATCCGATTTACTTAGAAAAGTCAGTGTTCCTGCTTTTTTGTCAAAAGCAAATGCACTCACGGTGCTTTTTTGCCCCGTCTCATTGACAGCATACACGTATTTTTCGTCAGGTGAAAACGCCAAAAAACTCGGATTAAGGCTCTTTGCCAGCAGTTTTTTCGAAACCAACGCCCCTTTTTTGTTAAATTCTAAGGCGTAAATTCCTTCGCTTTGAGTGCCTTGCGTATATGTGCCAACTATCATTTTGTAGTTTCTACATAGCACAAAAGGAAATGTAGAAACCAAAAGAAATGATAGCATGATTATTCTTTTTGACATTTTTTCTGGAATATTTTTACCTAAACTTCAAATTCATCGCCGAAAGCAGGAATTTCTACTTTCTTGAACCCGTCTTCGGTCAAAACGTTGCTGTAAAACTGCTGTACTTTATATTCACCGTGCACCAAGAAAGTTTTCTTAACGATTGATTTATCTTGACAATTAAGAAAAGACTTCATTTCATTATAATCACCGTGCCCCGAGAAAGCTTCAATACGCATAATTTTCGCGTTAATTGCGTGTATTTTACCAAAAATAGAGATTTCCTTACGTTTCGGGTCTTGAAGTCGCGCGCCAAGCGAAGTCGGTGAGCAATAGCCCACCATCAAGATAGTGTTTTGCGGATTTTCGATATTGTTGGCAATGTGGTGCTTAATGCGCCCTGCTTCCGCCATGCCTGATGCCGAGATGATTATGCTAGGGCGTGGATCGCCATTAAGTGCTTTTGAATCGTCTGCCTTTTTGATGTAGTGCAGGCGATTAAAACCAAACGGATCGGGGTCGCGTTCTGTTCGGATTTCGTTATGCACGTCGTCATTGAGATTGTCCAAGTGCATACGGAAAATATCGGTAGCATTCACAGCCAACGGGCTATCCACGTACACATCGATGTTAGGGAGTGTGCCGTTATTAAAGAATTTATTCAGCACATACACAATTTCCTGCGTTCGACCAATAGCGAAGGAAGGGATGATAAGCTTTCCTTTTCGTACTACACAGGTGTCGTGAATAATGTCGTAAAACTCCTTTTCCACTTCCGTCATCTGTTCGTGGATTCGGTCGCCATATGTTGATTCAGTAATTAGATAATCGCACTGTGGAAACGGCACGGGCGGTTTCAAAATCCGATTCGATGGTCGCCCGATATCACCCGTGTATGCCAGCCGCACTTTTTTGCCGTTTTCATTAATTTCTAAATTAACCACCGAGCTACCGAGCATATGCCCCGTGTTGGTAAATTTTACGTTAATTTTATCATTGATATAAAAGCGGCGGTCGTAATCCACTCCAATAAAGAGTTTCATCGAGTTTTCAGCATCATTCACCGTGTAAATAGGCTGGATAAACGGGAGCTTTTTTTTCGCCTGCTTTTTATTAAACCATTTTGCATCTAACTCTTGAATATGTCCACTGTCTGGGAGCATAATTGAGCAAAGGTTGCGCGTTGCGTTGGTGCAAATAATTGAGCCGCGAAAGCCGAGTTTATAAAAATAAGGTATCAGTCCCGAGTGGTCGATATGTGCATGAGAAAGTATGATGTGATGAAGTTCTGACGGATCAATCCCAATGTTTCGGTTCTTCGCGTCGGTTTCAAGCCCTTTTCCTTGAAATAATCCACAGTCCAAAAGAATTTTTTTACCTTCATCGGTAGTAATGAGAATTTTACTACCAGTAACTTCGCGCGTAGCGCCCAGAAATTTAATCTTCATTTATCGAAATCGTTAATTTACTCACAAATGTATGATTTTTTTTCAGATTTTCCTTTTTACAAAAGAATAAAGAAGTTTTTTTAACAATAAGAAAGCACCATTTTTCAAAAAGAATTATTTGAAACAAAAAATAGGGTATTTCAGCTGAGATACCCTTTACAAGTTGATTATCAATTGTTTATTTTTTATTAAATTTATTTTTTCCTAATAAACACATTTATCGGAGTGCCTGAAAAATGCCATGTAGCACGAATTTTATTTTCCAAAAAACGGCGATAAGGTTCTTTCACATACTGAGGTAAATTGGCAAAAAAGACAAAGGACGGAACAGATGTTTTCGGAAGTTGTGTTACATACTTTATTTTGACATACTTGCCTTTCAATGCCGGAGGCGGATAATTTTCAATTGCCGGAAGCAGTACTGCATTCAGTTTGCCTGTCGGGATTTTTCGTTGCTTGTTTTTATACACGGTCATTGCAGCGTCAAGCACTTTTAGAATTCGCTGTTTGTTAGGTACAGAGGTAAATATAATCGGAAAATCTACAAACGGAGCAAATCGTTCACGAATATGTTTTTCGATACGCTTAACATCATTAATTCCCTTATTTTCAATCAAATCCCATTTATTAATAACTACTACCATCCCTTTTTTATTTCTTTGTATCAAAGAAAAAATGTTCATGTCTTGGCTTTCCACTCCACGTGTAGCGTCAATCATTAGAATACAAACATCTGAATTTTCTATTGCACGTATGGAACGGACAACGGAGTAGTATTCCAAATCTTCTGTAACCTTAGCTTTTTTACGAATTCCAGCAGTATCAACTAAGAAAAAGTTGTGTCCGAATCTGTTGAAATGGAGATAAATTGAATCGCGTGTAGTTCCGGCAATATCTGTTACAATAGTTCTCTCTTCACCGATTAATGCATTAATCAAGGATGATTTTCCCACATTCGGACGTCCAACAACGGCAAATCGTGGCAACATATCTTCAATGTCATCCGATATATCAGGTTTAAAGTGTTTGAGTAATTCGTCCAACATTTCGCCAGTCCCCAGTCCGTTGATTGAAGAGATAATGAACGGATCTCCTAAACCGAATTTGTAAAATTCTGCAGCTTGATATTGCAAATCAAATGTATCTACTTTGTTGGCAATGAGCATCACAGGCTTTTTATTCATACGAAGTATTTTGGCAACTTGCTCATCCTGATCGGTTATACCGCTAATTACATCCACTACGAATAGGATGACATCAGCTTCTTCAATAGCAATTTTCACATGCCGATTGATTGCTTCTTCAAAAACATCATCCGAATTTTCAACCCAACCACCGGTATCAATTACTGAAAACTCGCGCCCATTCCATTCGCTTTTGCCATACTGACGGTCTCGGGTAGTGCCGGCTTGTTTGTCTACTATGGCTCTTCGCGTCTTAGTAAGTCGGTTAAAGAGGGTCGATTTTCCCACATTCGGGCGTCCAACGATTGCAACTATATTTCCCATTTTCTGTTTATTTTATGTTCTGCCCGCTTCTCACGAGGAGTATCAGTGGGTATAAATATTTTTAGTGCAAAGGTACGTAAAAAAATCATTATTAACAGTTAATCACCTTCCATCCACTTGAAAAAGGATTGTTAGAAATTCTCAAAAAAATGAGCAAAAACTATTTTAACAAAAAAGTTGTATCTTTGTATCTTACAAACTATAATATTACAGAATGAGTTTACTAAGCAAACAAACGGCTCAATATCAAGAGCCCCAGAGAGTTAAATCATTGGGAGTTTATCCTTATTTTCGTCCCATTGAATCCGATCAGGATACTGTTGTTCAGATAAACGGGAAACCGGTTCTCATGTTCGGTTCAAACAGCTACTTAGGGCTAACCAATCATCCCCGTTTGAAAGAAGCTGCCATAAAAGCAGTAGAGAAATATGGTACCGGCTGTGCCGGATCACGTTTCTTGAACGGCACGCTTGATATTCACGTTGAACTGGAAGAGCGTCTTGCTAAATTGGTGCACAAAGAAGCTTCATTGGTTTTTGCAACCGGATTTACGGTAAATTCAGGAGTAATTCCCAGTTTAGTGGGACGCAATGATTATTTAATTTTTGATGAAAGGAATCACGCGTCAATCATCGAAGGCAAAAGGCTCACCTTTGGTAAAACACTGAAATACAAGCATAACGACATGGAACACTTGGAGAGAATACTCAAAAAATGTGAGCCGGACAGGATAAAACTTATCGTTACCGATGGCGTTTTCAGTATGGAGGGCGATGTGGCTTTGCTGCCGGAAATGGTTGATTTAGCAAAAAAATACAATGCTTCTCTGTACGTTGATGAGGCTCACTCGCTGGGTGTTTTTGGCAAAACGGGTGCCGGTGTTTGTGAACATTTCGGTGTTTCTGATGATGTAGATTTGATTATGGGCACTTTCAGCAAATCGTTAGGAACAATCGGCGGTTTTATAGCTGCAGATGAAAATATCATCAATTTCTTGAAACACACGTCACGAACATTAATTTTTAGCGCATCCATTACGCCTGCTTCAGCGGGCTGCGTGCTAGCAGCTTTGGATGTGATGGCTGATGAGAAATGGCGTATGGAGCAACTCTGGGCAAACACAAAACGCGCTAAAGAGGGATTTGAAAAAGCCGGGTTTGAAATTGGACCTACCGAAACTCCGATTATACCGCTTTACGTCCGAGACAACATGAAAACCTTTACGCTGACACGCATGCTGATGGATGAAGGCGTTTTTGTGAATCCGGTAGTTACGCCTGCGGTAAATTCCGAAGATACGTTGATTCGCTACTCGCTGATGGCTACACATACGTTCGCCCAGATTGACGAATCCATCGAAAAAATCACAAAAGTTGCACGCCATTTGGGAGTAATTTAAAGTTCCGATCCCAAAAAGGAGATCTCTATTTTCATTATATTCCATATGTTTAATATTTTAGGTAAACAAGAACCTGTTTTTCAAAATAATTACTGCTATTTCAAACTTAAAAAAATAATTACTTATTATCACTGTAACAGTTAATTAGAAATATTTTTATATTTTTGTATTTCAATTGATAAAACCTATGAAAACAAAAGAAAAATCTGAATTCCTAAATCGTGAAATAAGTTGGTTGTACTTCAACGACCGCGTACTACAAGAGAGCGCCAATCCCAATGTTCCACTCATCGAAAGATTAAAATTTTTGGGGATTTTTTCCAACAACATGGATGAATTTTTCCGTGTTCGAGTGGCTACTCTTATGCGAATGTGCGAAATGCGCATGCGCATGCCTTCTTCAAAAGACGATCCGGCTGAGATATTGAAGAAGATAGCTAAAATGACCGCCGACACGCAGTCTGTACAGGAAAACAATTATGCTAAAATTAAGGAAGAACTGACTCATGAAAATATTTTTATCATTAACGAGACTCAACTGAACGAAGAACAACTTGAATTCGTAGTTGATTATTACGAAAAGCAGTTGGAAGATGCCATTACTCCCATCATGCTTTCCAACAACATGAAGTCATTCCCAGAGTTGCGCGATGCACATATATATCTTTTCGTGAAACTGTTCAAGAGTAATAACCCGAAAGATTTCAAATATGCGCTAATAGAAATGCCACACTCCAATTATCCCCGTTTTCTGGTTCTGCCTGATGATGGCGACAAGAAATGCGTGATGTTTTTGGACGATGTTATTCGGCTTTTCATGCCACGCCTTTTCAAAAGTTTAGATTACGACTCATTTGAGGCTTACACGCTGAAAATCACTCGCGATTCGGAAATGGAAATTGAGGCAGAGCTGGGCGAAGGAATTGTGGATAAGGTAAGTAAAGGAATTAAAAGCCGACGGTTTGGTTCACCGCTTCGTTTTTTGTATGACCGCACTATGCCGGACGAGATGAAGCGATACATTTTAAAGAAGATTAAATTCAAAAAATCAGGTACTATCATCGCCGGCGGCAGGTATCATAATTTCAAAGATTTTATGGATTTCCCCACCTTGGGAAAGACAGATTTGGTGTATGCAAAGACCATCGGGCTGGAGAATGAAACCATTAAGCAATCGCAATCCGTTATCAAAGCCATAGAAAAACAAGACCTATTTCTTCATTATCCATATTACAGTTTTTCACAGTATGTTCAGTTGCTTCGCGAGGCGGCTATTGACCAAGATGTAAAAAGTATTCACATCACGCTTTATCGGATGGCGAGCCGCTCAAAAGTAGCGCGTGCGCTTATTTTTGCGGCAAAAAATGGTAAACAGGTTACTGCCGTAGTGGAATTGAGAGCAAGATTTGATGAAGAGCATAATATTTATTGGTCGCAACGGATGGAAGAAGCCGGTGTAAATGTTGTTTTCGGTGTGGAAGGGCTAAAAATACACAGCAAGCTAACACTAATAACCAAGAAAAGCGGTAAAAAAATAGCTGCTATCAGTACCGGAAATTTCCACGAAGGAAACGCGGCTGTTTATACCGATTACACACTGTTCACGGCAAATAAAGAAATAGCGAATGAGGTGGCAACCGTGTTTAATTTCATAGATCGTCCATTCCAAGTAGTTCAGTTTTCACATCTACTGGTTTCTCCGCAGGAAATGAGAAAAAAGGTTAACCAGATGATACACAACGAAATAGTGAACGCCAAGAAAGGACTTCCAGCTTACATTCTATGTAAAATTAATCATATAACTGATTATAAGCTAATTGAAAAACTCTATGATGCTGCCGAAGCCGGCGTAAAAATCGATGCTGTGGTACGAGGCATGTGTTCAGTGGTTACTACACAGCCCAGATTGAAAGGGAATTTTAGAATTGTAGGAATTGTAGATAAATTTTTAGAACATTCTCGGGTATTTATTTTCTGCAATAACGGTGTAGAAAAATACTATATGTCGTCTGCCGATTGGATGCCCCGAAACTTGGACAACAGGATTGAAGTTGCTGTGCCAATCTACGATAAAAGCATTCAAAAAGACATCAAAACTGTAATCAAGTACGGTTTACGTGACAATGTACAAGCACGGATTTGTGATGCAACGGGAAATAATATCATTCAAGAAACGGATGAACCACCCTTCCGCTCACAATTTGAATTGATAAAACACTATCAAGAGTTGGAGAGAAGTAAAGCACTTGAAGAGTGTTGAGTGAATTCACTTGTTCCTTGCCTTAAAACATATGGCGGATAATTTGGTTCAAAAACAGCAAATTATCCGCCATATATGCTCTACCCTATCATTTATTTATTCGGATAAATAAGTGATAATTTTCAATTACTTTTTTCTTTTTATTAAAATTTCAAGCAATAATCATTTACCTACCAAACCATCCTTTTTTCTTGGGTTTTTTATCCGGAATAAACTCACCTGATTGCGGAGTAAACGGTTTCCCGGACATAATCATACGATAAATTACACCCCAATCAGGTAATCCTCCTAAATTTCTATCATCAATGAAAAGCTCTGCATTTAGCTTTCGCGGTTGATCATCAATCCGTTCACTTTCGGGATAGTTGTTATTTATTGCATAAAATTCCAACCCACGTTCACGACAAAATTCAACAGCTTCTTTCAATAATTCACCTTCGCGTACAGTCCAGAGAATCAGCTGATGATGCCCTTCAGACTGCAAGCGTTTCAATGTATCGATAGCAAAAGGGATTTCACGACCTATTTCTGGATATTCGTGAGTCACAATTGTTCCATCAAAATCTACTGCAATTACCATAAAGTTATTTGGTTAAAAATGTTTTATATTTCAAAATCGCGCGAATTATAAATATTTCGTTCCCGCAATTTTATCTTCTTCGGCATCAAGATCAAGCTCTTTAATGATTTTCAGTCCCGAAGGTTTACAAAAATAAAGCGCAATGGCTGCAATGGCCGCTGTGAAAATCATGGACCGAGAATGAAGTACATATACTAAAATCACCCCGACAATCAATCCTAAACCGATAACCCACAATCGAATATACGCTGCTTTTTTGTACTTATTTAATTTAACGTATTCATCCGGTTCGACTTTTAATTTTTGTGTGTATCGGTGAAATAGATACAGCGAAGCAGGGATTGATATCAGCAAAAAAATAAGATAGGCTGTGGAGATTCCGGTACCTAATTTACTTAAAGGATCAATTCTCTTTACTTGCACATCGGAAAACGTGAGGAAAAAAATAACTACAACTGCCAAAATCGTAAGCAGATAAATGGTGTAGTACACTACATTTATTGAGCGAGAAACTGTCCTTACTTTACGGTCTAATTCCATGTTTTTTTATTTAAATGAATTTGTAAAATCCACGCGGTTTACAATGGCTCGCCCGAGGGTTACTTCATCGGCATATTCCAACTCGTCGCCAATAGCAACTCCACGTGCTATGGTTGTTATTTTCACCCCTGAGGGCGAAAGTTTTCTGAAAATATAAAAATTCGTTGTATCTCCTTCCATCGTAGTGCTAAGTGCCAGCACAACTTCTCTAACTCCATCATCCTGAACCCGTTTTACCAAGCTTTCTATCTCCAAGTCGTTCGGTCCTACTCCATCCATCGGCGAAATTATTCCACCAAGCACGTGATACAACCCTTTGTACTGCTGGGTATTCTCAATCGACATTACGTCTTTAATATTTTCTACCACACATACCGTTTGAGCATCTCTAGATGGATTAGCGCAAATGTGGCAAATCTCCGTATCAGAGATATTGTGGCAAACCTTGCAATATACAATTTCTTTTCTCAAACGGATAAATGTGTTCCCAAAGAGCTCAACATCTTCTTCCGACTGTTTCAGCAGATGCAAAACCAATCGAAGTGCCGTTTTTCGCCCAATTCCGGGAAGCTTGGCAAATTCACTGACTGCATTTTCGAGTAGCGTAGAAGAAAAAAGTTGAGACATCCGTTTCTTGTAATTAAAGTACAAAGATAGAGAAAAAATATAAATTATTGATTGTCGGCAGCTACTTATTCCATCCGACAGATGATATAGATTCACGTATCAACCTAAAATTGTACCCGCTTATCGTAAATTATAATCAAAAAATAAGCAATTAGATTTTTTTGCCCTTAAATTTGCCCACCTAAAAAAATTGTTTTACTTTAGTAAAATTAAATTAGAGAATGCTAACTACTCTCTTATAATCAATTTATGAATCCAAACAATTATTGCATTATCATGGCCGGAGGATTAGGTGCCCGCTTCTGGCCGTTTAGCAGGAACGATCGCCCCAAACAGTTCCTTGACTTCTTCGGCACGGGGCGCTCGTTATTACAAATGACCTATGATCGGTTTGTTTCAATTGTTCCCAAAGAAAATATTCTAATAGTGGCTAATGTCATTTATCGAGATTTAATTCTCGAGCAACTTCCTGATGTTCAGCTTCATCAAATACTGTTAGAGCCTGCGCGTAGGAATACGGCTCCTTGCATAGCCTACGGTGTAAATCGGATTAAAGCAATGACTCAACAGGCGAATATAATCGTAGCGCCTTCGGACCATTTGATTTTGAAAGAAAAGCGTTTTAATGAAACCATCTTACAAGGGTTGGATTTTGTTCAAAAAAATGACAGTTTGCTCACTTTGGGCATAAAACCCAGCCGCCCGGAAACAGGCTATGGATATATTCAGATAGGTGATGGCGGGGAGAACCCTCGTAAAGTAAAAACATTTACTGAAAAACCGAATGAAGAATTAGCCCAAGTTTTCTATGAAACAGGTGAATTTTATTGGAACTCCGGAATCTTTTTGTGGAATTTAAAAACCATTGAGGCTGCGCTTAATGTCTATCTGCCTGAGGTAGCCGCCAAATTCAATGCCGGCGCCGGACTTTACAACACAGCAAAAGAACAAGATTTTATTGATGAAATGTATGCTTCGTGTCCTAATATTTCTATTGACTACGGAGTAATGGAAAAAGCGGAAAGCGTCTATGTGCTCTGTGCTGATTTCGGTTGGTCCGATTTGGGGACATGGGGGTCTATGTATGAATTGTCTGAAAAAGATAAAAACCAAAACGTAACCTTGAAGTGCGAAACCATGTTTTATGATAGTGAAGACAATATCGTTGTGCTCCCAAAAGAGAAACTTGCCGTGATACAAGACCTAAAAGGTTATATTGTTGCAGAATCAGACAATGTGCTACTTATCTGTAAGCGCTCCGACGAAGATATGATTCGGCAATTTGTAAATGATACTAATTTTAAATATGACGGGAAGTATTCATAAATGGAGATTGGTGAATGGCGTAGCACAACGGTTCGGGAGTGATTAATGGGTACGGACGATGTTAATGTACTTAAACTACTTACCAATCCCAACCACTTTTATCTTTAAAAACATCGAAAAATGACTGACATTATTAATTTACTTCCAGATTCGGTGGCTAATCAGATTGCTGCCGGAGAAGTCATTCAGCGTCCTGCATCTGTTGTCAAGGAGTTAATGGAAAACTCCATTGATGCAGGCGCTACTACTGTTCAAGTGGTGGTAAAAGACGGAGGCAACACGCTAATTCAAGTCATAGATAATGGCAAAGGGATGAGCAAAACCGATGCTCGACTCTCCTTTTCAAGGCATGCCACATCAAAAATAAAGGATGCTGCCGATCTTTTCTCACTTCGCACCATGGGTTTTAGAGGTGAAGCGCTTGCATCTATTGCAGCTGTAGCGCAAGTGGAAATGCGCACCCGCCGTGAAGAAGACAGTTTGGGAACTTTGATTGAAATAGCCGGCACAAGGGTGTTTAAGCAAGAAGCTATACAATGTGATAAAGGTACCAACATCTCTGTGAAAAGTCTATTCTTCAACGTTCCCGCTCGGCGTAGATTTCTAAAATCCCACACTACCGAAATGATGCATATCCGTAATGAGTTTTATCGGATAGTTTTGGTTCATCCGGAAATTAATTTCACCTTATTTGATGGCGCAACCGAATTGATACAACTTCCGGCTACTAACCTGAAAGGAAGGATTGAACATGTCTTTGATTTTGCCAAGAAGAGGATGGACCAACAACTACTACCTATTTCAGCAAGTACGGGATTATTAGAAATAAAAGGGTTTGTAGGACGCCCTGAATATGCGCAAAAATCAGCCAATCAATACTTTTTTGTAAACGGCCGCTACATGCGTCATCCCTACTTTCACAAAGCGGTATTGGTGGCTTACGACAAACTGATAAAACCGGGTGAATATCCTAACTATTTCATCTATTTCGAGACCGATCCGCACTCCATCGACGTGAACGTACACCCTTCAAAAACGGAGATAAAATTTGAAAATGAACAAGCTATTTGGAGTATTGTTCAAGCAACGGTAAAAGAGGCTTTGGGAAAATTTCAAGTAACACCTTCGCTCGATTTTGACTCGGAAGGACTACCTGAAATTCCGGTACTTGACTCAAACACAACCGTAAAACCACCAAAAACAACTTTTAATCCTAACTACAATCCATTCGGTTCATCCCCCAGGAATAAACGTCCTGAACTGGACTGGGAAAAATTATTTGAAGGTTTTGAAAAGAACAGAGACAAGCAAACATCTACGGAGGGCGATTTTAATGGTTTCGGTATAGACTTTCGAGAAGAAGAAAAACAGACAGAACTTGAATTAAGTACTTCTTCCACGGAGTTATTTCAATACAAAACAAACTATATTTGCACCAGCGTTAAATCCGGTTTAATGCTGATAGACCAACATAGAGCGCATTTTAGAGTGCTTTACGACCGCTTTTCAAAACGGATAAAGGATAAAAAAGGAATATCTCAACGGATTCTTTTCCCTGAAGTCTTGGAGTTGGATGCCAATGAATCTGCAGCTCTAAATCAAATCCTTAACGAGCTCCGATTTGTTGGATTTGATATCGAATTATTTGGCAAAAATGCTTTTTCCATCAACGGTGTACCTTCTGAAATAGAGGCCAGATCATCAATCTCGCTTCTAAAAGAGCTGGTTACAAATGTGATGAATACCGAAATTAGTGTGAAGGAGACTATACAAAATGAAATTGCACTACTACTCTCACGCCATACAGCCATCCAAAGTGGACAAACTCTTACCCAAGAAGAAATGAACCAACTTTTTGAGGATCTCTTTCAATGTGAGAATCATGTTTACACACCTGATGGGAAAGTCATCGTATCGGTGATAAGTGATGAGGAAATAGAGAGAAAATTTAGGTGAAATACTGTAGGTTTAAGATGTTAAAGCTCTTACTTTATTTTTATCTGCTTTCCCAGAAACTTAGGCTGCTTGTTTGTCCATAAGTCCAGAAACATTTTTACCCTTGCAAAGTGTTCTCTCACTCTTGTTTTAACTCCGTAGATTTTGCTTACATCTTCAGCATTGTAGGCTATCGCATCAAGCCCTAAATACCTTGCAATATACATGGCACGTTGGTTGTGAAATTTTTGAGAAATGATAGTAAAGTTGGTCTGTCCAAAAATTTTGTTCATCCTTATTACCGAGTCATACGTTCTGAAACCGGCATAATCAAGGTATATAACACTGTCGGGTACACCGTGTTTCAACAATTCCTCTCGCATACTCTGCGGTTCATTGTAATGTTCCACGCTATTGTCGCCACTGATTACGATGTTGTCAATCTTTTCGGTTTGGTAGAGTACAACTGCTGCATTCGTCCTGTAAAAAAAATATGCGTTTTTCTGTCCTGATACCAAATATTTAGATGTACCCAGAAGCAATCCGGTTTTATTGTGCGGAATGGAATAAGTACTGTCATAAAGAAAACTACTCGTATCAACTTCAATAACTCGGTTTGCTACAAGAATCGATAGCAAAGCCAACACAGGAACAATCAATATCACCCAAAACAATATTTTCTTTACAGCTCTAAATCTCATGAATCAAAATGTGTGTAATCCAGCCGTAATCTTTTATGTCAAAATTGATGTGCGGACAACTAACTAATTAATCCACTCAAACCCTGTGTAAGGTACCAATGCTTTCGGGATGCGGATACCCTCCGGCGTCTGGTTGTTTTCAAGCAAAGCAGCCATGATGCGCGGCAATGCTAATGCACTCCCGTTGAGTGTATGACAAAGTTCAGTCTTTTTGCTTTCACTGCTGCGGTAACGACATTTCAGACGATTGGCTTGATAACTTTCAAAATTTGATACCGAGCTTACTTCAAGCCAACGCTCCTGTGCAGCTGAAAACACTTCAAAATCGAACGTAAGAGCAGATGTGAAACTTATATCACCGCCACAAAGACGAAGAATTCTCCAAGGAAGTTCTAATTTTTCCACTAAGCCTTGCACGTAATCCACCATTTCGGTAAGTGATTCATAGGAATGCTCCGGCGTATCGATACGTACTATTTCTACTTTATCAAACTGATGCAAACGGTTCAATCCGCGAACATCTTTCCCGTAAGAGCCAGCTTCACGACGGAAACAGGCTGAGTAAGCTGTGTTTTTTATCGGAAGCTCTTCTTCATTCAAAATTACATCACGATAAATATTCGTTACCGGCACTTCCGATGTCGGGATAAGGTACAAATCGTCCATTTGAACATGGTACATCTGCCCCTCTTTGTCAGGCAGCTGACCTGTACCATAAGCTGAATCGGAATTAACTACGTAAGGTGGCTGTACTTCCAAATAGCCGGCTTCACGCGCATTATCAAGGAAGAAATTGATTAAGGCACGCTGCAATCGTGCACCTTTCCCTTTATACAACGGAAATCCGGCTCCGGTTATTTTTACACCCAATTCAAAGTCAATTATGTCATACTTTTTAGCTAAATCCCAATGCGGTAGAGCATCTTTGTGAAGTTCAGGCATTGCACCGCCACTTCTTTCCACCACGTTGTCCTCGGCATGTTTTCCCTCGGGAACGCTTTCGTGCGGTAAATTGGGCACCAGTACTAGCAAGTCGTTCAATTTTTGCTCTATTTCCGAGCGCTGTTCGTTAAGCCGGCTCACTTTTTCTTTCAGCACAGTTGTTTTTTTTCTCACTTCATTTGCCTCTTCTTTCTTGCCTTGTTTGAAAAGGATACCAATTTCTTTGGAAAGCGTATTCAGTTCCGAAGCAAAATTATCAGCCGATGTTTGGGTAACTTTTCTACGTCCGTCCAGCTCTACAATGTTATTGATAATTTC
>JAAYSS010000007.1 GCA_012518275.1 Bacteroidales bacterium | reverse complement strand
CCATATTCATAATGTCTTCCTCCTCGCTTTTGGTTATCATTACGAGGGGTACGTTTGGATCGATGGCTTTGATTTGTGAAAGCGTTTCCAAGCCGCTCAGTCCCGGCATATTTTCGTCTAGAAAAATGATGTCAAAACTCTCTTTCTGCACCAGGTCAATGGCGTCTTTTCCGTTGGTAACGGTAGATACGCTGTATCCTTTCTCTTCCAGAAATATTACGTACGGACGTAGTAAATCGATCTCGTCATCAGCCCAAAGTATGTGGTTCATCTATTTTATATTTACAATTTAATTATTTACTATTTATGATTGGATTTTGTTCTTCCCGCTACCGCAAATTTGCAATTTATGGTTTGCTCATTAGAGCAAGAGATTGTTTTTACAGCAAGGTACGGATTACAAATCCGCACCAGCGAGGTGTAAAGTTAGGAATTTATTTTGATATTGGAGTGTGGATCTGTTAATTTTGTATTGTGATGTAAGTAAAATATAACGGTTTGCGGCTTGGCGCAGTGGCGGATTTCGGAGCACAAAACTGTCAACCTGCACTACACTTGAATAGAAGCACAAAGCTACAAGTTTGCACGTCACCCCGCCTAACGCAAAACCCGTGTTACCTGCTGCCCGTTTTTCAGGCTGTGTTTGTATCATTGCTTAGATTATTTTTTCAGACCGAGTATTTTGTATAAACTCCAACTCTTCATTCTCTTGACGTGATAACAAAACAATTTCTGAGTTAATGTCTGTGAAATTACAAATATGTTTTCTTATTGAATTCCGTAACTCAACCGCTTCTTTAACACCAAGAGTTGTCTTGTCGTAAATTATTGCCAAGTCAATGTCGTTGAAGTTCTCAGTTTTTAGGATTGAGCCAAACAGAAACACTTCTACCCCAACAGGAGTAGTTGGTAAATTGTTAGTTATCTTTTGTTTTAGGTTCATAGTTAATTAGTTTTTGTCCGATGTAATTTATTGCTCCAAAAAATTCTTTCATATTAAACAGTCCAAGGTTTTCAGCTTTTGCTCTTTCTTTTGCGTCACTTGAGTAGCGATTGTAAAAACCAATTAATAGAACACAAGTCAAGTCGTAATTTGTCGTAACAATTTCAAATATGTCCGCTTCACTTACAACATAAATGTCAGCAACCAAAACTCTAATTGGTGGTCGTCCACCTGTTCTTTCAATTTCATAGACATTTTCAGAAACTTCATTTAAGTTTGCAACAGCAGTGTGTCCGCTGATAACTCTTTCAAAATACTCTACACTTGATTTTAGTGGCTTCTCTCGATTTTTTTTTCTACTCATTGTCTAAGATTGAATTAAATGCTGTTGGGTAAATTACAAGTGAAGATGTCTTGTCGCCTGAAAGTTTATTGAATTCAAAACTTTCTTTGTGTTGTTTCCATTCTTCAAATAAATATTTCTCACCTTCCGTAAGCAAGTCATAGTTGCGTTCAAGAATTGCGTTAATTCTCCTATTGTTGGGAATAATTGTGCTAATTGATTTTTGCTCCCAAATTTTTTCAGTTTCAAGATAATTTTCTTCCGCTTGTTTTGAATATGGTCCAAAAGTGTCAAATACAGTTTTGTTGTTGATTAGAAGTTTTGCAATTTCTTTTCTCGCTAATTCCCTTTTGTCAAACTTCGGAATATTAAAGAGTGAAATAATTCTTTCTTCGTGCGTCTGCTTCCAATTCCTAACTGTCGCAACAGGATATAAGTGAGGAAATTTGTCAACTTTTGTATGGCAAGTTGGGCAGAGTAAAATTATATTTTCGTAGTCGTCTCTTTCCTCTAACGGTAAATCGTCATCTCCTCTCGGTCCGTCTTCGCTTTGTCCGATGATGTGTGCTAACTCCTCAACATTTGTAATTTCACGACTTTCAAATAATGGGTAGAGGTCAGCATTACAATTTGGATTGCCACAAAAACCGCCAGAACGGGCTAACAGTAATCGTTTTGCTCTTGCTTCTATGCTCATATTATTTATCTGTCAGTTAATGTTAGCACGGTCGTCACGGGTTGCAGCTAACGTCTTATTTACGCAATAAAGATACAACATTCGTAAATGATATTTTTTGTACTTGTTATTTAATTACATAAATAACTGTTTATTAGTTAATTATCGTATGTTAACTAAATGTTATAAATTGCGTATACGAATGTTGTACAATTATTCCGAGTCCTTCAGGATCTGTTCTTTTATCAGAGTTTCCTAATTCGCAACTCACTTCGCTGTAAAGATAGAAAATTATTTCAATACCGTAATATAATTCTAAGGGGCTATGAATGAAAATTCCTTTTTATCGGGCATATCCGATGAACGGGCACAGCATGGCTGAATATTTATAGTTTGGTTAAGTTTTTTTGTAAAAGTTACGGAGTAGCTTTATATAACTCACATCTTTTACTCCATTCTCAATGAAATAATTACTCCATTTCAAATGGAATACACATGACAATCATTTCAATCACAAAATCATCCTAAAATCACCGTTCAGACCATTGCCGATAAGGATCTGTCAGAGAACGGACAAGTTTGTCGCCACACCCAAAACAGCCCAATCATAAATCTTAAAATCTAAAATCGTAGATTACTTCAAATAATACTCCCGCATAAACTCAAAATACACATCCAACGCATCGTTGTGGAGCATCGTGTTCAGGTTATCGCGCGTGATAACCAGATTTCGTTTATTCATTCCCGACGTTGCTTTCACGATGGACGGGTCCCTCAGCATCCGCAGAAAGTACGATTTCGCTACGTTCGCATCGGTGAATGTACTTACAAAGATAATACTTTCTCGCCCAAATTCTTCCAAAGTTACCTTTAAATTCATTGTGGCGTAATTTTCTGCATTGTATTTGTCCAGCGCCTTTTTCACCTGTTCGAAATCAAAACGTCCACCACGCGGGATGTAAAACGCCACGTAATGCGGTGCATTGACGTTGAAAGCATACAAATTTTTGAATAAATCTTCTTCGTTTTCAGGTGTTTTCGGTTTGTCGCTGATGATATTTGATGTTTCGGATTTTCGATTTTGGATTTCAAGTTCCGAGTTCCGAGTTTCGGGTTGCTTTGTGTTTTCAACTTGTTTTTGTTCCGTTGTTTTTGCGGTTTCAGATGCTTTATTCGTGTTTTGTGCAACTTCCGATTTTTGCACGGAAGTTTCCTTTGCTGGGGACTTTGGGGGCTGCTGCGCACTTATTTCACTCGGAATGGAAATATTCCGATTCTGCGAAACTTCTTTTGGTTGTTCTTTTACAGCTTCAGCTTTGGTTTCTATATTTTGCACGACATCCGGCTGTTGCTCAGCAAGTTCCCCTTCGGGGGATTTAGCGGACAAGTTTGTTTTCGTCCCATCAACGATCTCTACAGTTGTTTGTTTCTTAGCAGGTTTCGGCGTTTCATCAGCCGTTAACAGCGCCATTGGAACGTCTTTGCTCAATACTTCTTCATTAAATGCCAAGTAATCATCCAACGTGAAAACGGTGCGTAATTTTCCGAAATTATCTTCCGAAATAATAACCTGTTCCACATTCATTTCTTCCATCTGTTTCATCAGTTCCGCATCGGTAGCAAGGGAATTTTGATACCAAATACCTTCGTTGTACGACGCTAAATTCATCACCGAAAGTGCTCGTCTTTCTGCATCCACCTGTGTGAGTTGGAATCCAAAATCTTTAATCATAAACCGCGAGAAGTTGAAAATCGCCAAGTTATATTGCAGTTTGTTTATCGCATCATCGCCGGCATCAGTAATCAAAAGCATACGGTGCGGTGTAAATTTCGTTTCCGAAAAACTCTGTGCTTCCATCTCTTCGGGTGTGAGACTTTCCTGTTCGCGCTTGGTCAATAACGAGCCGAATGTCCTGCCTTGTTGTGCAATATTTCCCTGTTTCAATAGCGCCAGAATATCCTTGGACATCGCGCCGATACTGCTTTCCGGATAATTTTCCACCAACGCATTAAGCGATTGCTCAAATTTATCCGAACCTTCTGTTTTCCCGATGCTGAGTGTGTTTAAGAACTCAAATTGCGGCAGCAAAGTAGAAAGGGGATATTTTCGTTTTATCTCTTCCGTGTTGGCAAAAACAGTTTTGTAGTCGCTGTGTGTGAATGCAGTATATGTTTTATTGTAGATAAAATCCTGCTCTTCAAACATTCGTTGCTGATTTCGGATAAAATCGGGGTCTGCAAGCATTTCCGCGTATTTGCTGTCGGCATATTTTGCCAAAATTTCATTACGGAATTGATTAGCAAGCGAAGGATTATTTTCCTTTGAAGCCAAAAGGAAGCGTTGATAAAGCGTTTCTAAAATTCGCTCGTCGGTACTAAAACGGCGTTGAAATTCATCGAAAGTCTTATATGCCAATGGATAATCTTCAATCTTATCCTTGTAAACAAATGCCATATTGTACAATCCGGATGCGATTTGCGTGTTGGATTTTTCTTTTTGTGCTTGTGTGAAAGGAATTTGCGCCAAGTAGTAATCCACGCT
>JAAYSS010000006.1 GCA_012518275.1 Bacteroidales bacterium | reverse complement strand
TTCGGTTTCGAGCGTAATGTCTGCAGCAATGCAAAGCTTGGTATTCGGTTGGCACACAGCGATAATATCATCCAGCAATTTCATGTTTCGGTAGGGCGTTTCGATGAAAATCTGTGTTTGATGTTCGTTGTAAATGCGATTTTCCATCTTTTTCAACGCTTTTATCCGATCAGATTGCTGGATTGGCAAATAGCCGATGAAAGCAAAGCTCTGCCCGTTAAATCCCGACGCCATCAGCGAAAGCAAAATAGATGACGGACCCACCAATGGAACTACGGTAAAGCCTTGCTTCTGCGCCAAAGCTACCACGTCGGTTCCCGGATCGGCAACGGCAGGACAGCCCGCTTCGGAGATGATGCCCGTATCGTTGCCGGCTTTCAGCGGTTTTAGAAATTGTGTGATTTCTTCGGGCTGGGTGTGTTTGTTGAGCTCAAAGAAGGTCAGCTCGTCGATATTGATTTTCCGATTGACTTTTTTCAAGAAACGACGTGCAGTGCGGATATTCTCCACGATAAAAAATTTCAAACTTGAAATTACATCAGCGTTTCCCGCCGGTAAGATTTTGGACAAATCATCGGTTTCGCCGAGCGTGGTGGGGATAAGGTAGAGAAGCCCCCCGACTCCTTGAGAAAAGAGTTTGGGGGCATTAGAATTATTTCGGCTATTCTTTAAACTCAAAATAATTCGTCGTCATCCAGTTCTTCAAAATCGTCTTCCATATCTTCGTCGTCATCATCGAAGTCATATTCATCATCATCTTCCTCGAAAATATTAAGGTCAAACTCATCGTCATCCTCATAATATTCTTCATCGTCATCCTCATCATAATCCTCCTGACTTTCAATAATGCTTTCAATGATGTCGTTTGCGACATTGTAAAACTCACTTTTATCAATGTTTTCGCCGACTAAAGCTCTAGATTGAGCGCTTGAATTAAGACTATTCAAAATAATCTCTTCCAATTCTGTACGTGATAAATAAATTGTATTCATTTTATAAACCAAATTTTATTTTGCGTGCAAATATACTATATCTATTCGTTAAAGCAAGAGTATTAATTGTTTTTTTGATTATTTTTTCGTGTTTTTTATCAAGCCATTAAAAAACATACTTGCTGAAAATCAAATAACCTGTTTACGTAGCTAAAACACAACACAGATATGACATATATTTGTACTATTTCTGCGTGGTGTACAAACATGTGATGGTAAATTTCCTTCTACATCTGACTATTCAGCTCCTCCAATTCTTCCGCCAAGATTTCCCACTCGTACATTTTCTGCTCTAATTCTCGCTGTTTTTTTTGTAAATGCATCACAAACTCCGGATCAGATGCCTTCTCGGGTTTTTCGAGCTGAGATTGCATGTCGGATAGCTCGATTTCAAGTTTTTCTATCGTATTTTCGGTTTGCTCAACATCCTTTTCGGTTTTGCGGATTTTTCGGTTTAGCTTTTTTCGAGCTTCGTACAACAATTTGTTTTCTGAAACTTCTTTTTCTTCCGTTCGTTTAGGGATTACAGGTTGATTTTGACTCAATCCAAGCTCGTTTAAGTTCTCAATTTTCTTTTTCCTTAAAAAGTCGTAAATCCCGCCCATGTGCTCGCGGACTTTTTGGTTGCCGAACTCATACACTTTGGTAACCAAGCCATCCAGAAATTCGCGATCGTGCGAAACAATGATTGCCGTCCCGTCAAATGCTTTGATGGCTTCTTTCAGTACATCTTTCGAGGGCATATCAAGGTGATTGGTCGGCTCGTCGAGGATAAGTAGATTGACGGGTTCGAGCAAGAGACGAATCATTGCCAATCGACTCCGTTCGCCGCCGGAAAGCACTTTCACCTTTTTGTCAGACGCTTCGCCACCAAACATAAATGCACCGAGAATATCACGGATTTTTGTGCGAATATCACCCACCGCTACATTGTCAATGGTCTGAAACACAGTCAGATTTTCATCTAAAAGCGAAGCTTGATTTTGAGCGAAATAACCAATTTGCACGTTGTGTCCAAGTTTTAGTTTACCGGAATAACTTACTTCATTCAGAATGCATTTTACCAGCGTACTTTTTCCTTCACCGTTTTTCCCTACGAAAGCTACTTTCTCACCCCGATTTACGATTAATCCAACGTTATCAAGCACCAAATGATCACCATAAGATTTGGATAAATTTTCAATTTCCACAGGCATGGAACCTGAACGCGGCGATGGCGGAAATTTCAAATTCAGCCGGGATGTATCTTCTAAATCTACTTCAATCCGCTCCAATTTCTCCAACTGCTTGATGCGTGACTGCACCTGCACAGCCTTGGAAGCTTTGTAACGAAAACGTTCGATGAATTCTTCCGTGTCTTGAATCATTTTCTGTTGATTCTCATACGCGCGAATTTGTTGTTCACGGCGTTCTTTACGCAGTTCCACGTACTCTGAGTAATGAGTGTTATAGTCGTAGATTCGTCCTAATGAAATTTCAATGGTACGGTTTGTTACAGCATCAATAAATGCGCGGTCGTGCGACACTAAAATTACTGCACTACCGGAATTTATCAAAAAATTTTCCAACCACTGGATACTTTCTATATCCAAATGATTGGTCGGCTCGTCAAGTAGAAGCACATCCGGGTCTTGAAGCAAAATTTTAGCTAATTCAATCCGCATACGCCAGCCGCCGCTGAATTCTGAACATTGACGTGTGAAATCGGTTCTCAAAAAGCCCAACCCCAGCAAAGTTTTCTCTATTTCCGCTTGAAAATTCCCGGTATTGATGATTTGAAGGTGTTCGCTTGCGCGAGCGTGCTTATCTATCAACTTCAAATATTCTTCGCTATCATAATCGGTACGTGCAGCCATTTCATCGGCATAACGCTCAACGTCATTTTGAATTTTGATGATGTGCTCGAATGCTTTTTCAGCCTCTTCCATCACGGTAGAACCCTTAGTATGAATTATTTGTTGCGGAAGGTAACCAATGGTCAAATCAGAAGGGATAACAATATTTCCACGAGTAGGATTTTGCTTCCCGGCGATTAGGTTTAGAAGGGTAGTTTTGCCGGCACCGTTTTTTCCTATAAGTGCAATTTTATCTTTAGGATTGATAAGAAAGCTAATACTGTCAAAAAGTGGCGAACCGCCAAATTCTACGGTAAGTTGTTCAATAGAAATCATTGATTCGTAAAAGTCTTTTCCTGCGACAGATTTTTACTTGCATTTTTTTTATCAACAAGCGTCCACAGGAGCTTGGTCAGCAATGTGCAAATTGTCAAAATTATAATAGCCACAAAGCCGTTTGATAAATTGCGTATTAAGATAGCCAAAATGATGAATACAATGGAAATTCCCATCAAAATAAAAGTTACTTCACGGTGCTTCAATCCTAGTGCAAGCAGTAAGTGGTGGACGTGATTTTTATCTGCGGTAAACGGTGAGTAACCTTTTTTTATTCTTGTAACCATTACTCTTAGCGTATCAAAAAGCGGTATAATTAATACGGTAAACGCAACTGCAGGTGCTGCTGTCATCTGGAAGTTTTCAGGCACAGTGCCTTTTGCATTCATTTCACAGAACGAGAAGATAAAGACATTAAACATGTATCCCAAAAGCAGTGAGCCAGAATCACCCATAAATATCTTTCTTTTATTGGAAAAGACATTATATGCGAAGAAAACCACGAGAGAGCCAATCATCGCAAAATTAATGAGAGCCAAGTTTTTATATCCTGAAAGAAAGAAATAGAGTCCGAAGAAAAGTGAGTACAATATTCCCAATCCTGAGGCGAGCCCATCAATTCCATCGATTAAATTCATTGCATTGACAACCACAATAAATACAAACATGGAAAGAAGATAGCTCCAGGCAAGTGGCAGTTCGTAAATCCCTAAAAATCCGTGAAGACTAGTAAGACGGATATTGCTTATCACAATTAAAAAGAAACCGGCAATTAGTTCTCCGAGTAATTTCCAAAAGACTCTAATATTAATCAAATCATCGATGAAACCGACAATCAGAATAATGAATAGTCCCATCAAAGTAAACTGAAGCTCAGTAAGTAAATTGAAAGAAAAAAGAAAAACAGTAGCAAAAAAAGAGATAAAGATATTGATTCCTCCCACATTTGGGACTTCCCCTTGGTGAGAAGTCCTTTTATTGGGACTAACTACAAAATTATACTTTTTGGCTATATCAACCACCACAGGCATAAACAAAAGCCCGATTGTAAAGGATACAATGGATACCAAAAAAGGATATTTATGCAAAAAAATCAGTACACTGTCCATCAACTATTTTTTTAATTCTTTTTCCAAATCGAGCCTTTCGTACTGAGAATTATTACTCAAAAATTCGGGAACAATCTCTTTCATTTGTGAAACACTCAAGAAGTTTTTACCGTGTGCGCTAAATTTTATAAGTTCATTGATTTTTTCTGAGACCTCTTTATAATCATATTCCCTTACAGTTGCAATCATTATTTTCGGATGATGAGTTTTTTGGGTTATTTCCTTGTCATTTAATAACTCTTCGTAAAGTTTCTCACCCGGTCGCAATCCGGTAAACTGAATTGGTATATCAATGTCAGGTCTATAGCCGGCTAAACGTATCATTTTCTTTGCTAAATCAAGAATTTTTACCGGTTCACCCATATCAAAGATGTATATTTCTCCACCATTGCCCGCTGTACCTGCTTCTAATACAAGAAGACAAGCTTCGGGAATAGTCATAAAATAACGAATAATGTCTGGGTGAGTAACTGTAACCGGACCTTTATTTTCGATTTGTCTTTTGAATAAAGGAATAACAGAACCATTGGAACCGAGAACGTTACCAAATCTTGTTGTGATAAATTTTGTTGATTTCTTACCCTCTTTAACAAGATGGTTGTTGAGCGACTGAACGTAGATTTCAGCAATTCTCTTGGATGCTCCCATTACATTTGTAGGATTCACAGCTTTATCCGTGGATACCATCACAAAGCGGGAAACGTTATATTTTACAGCTAAATCAGCAAGAGTTTTAGTTCCTTTTATGTTAGTTTGAATACTTTCTGTGGGATTGTCTTCCATTAATGGAACGTGCTTATATGCAGCTGCATGGAAAATGATATCCGGACGATAAATTTGCATCATCTGTTCCATTCGTTCTTGATTTCTTACATCGCCAAGAAACGCACTATACCTGACATGGGGTGTAATTGTATTCATTTTCAGAATTAAATCGTGCATAGGTGTTTCTGCCTGATCTAGAAGAACAATCATTTTAGGCTCAAACTTTATGGATTGTTTTACAATTTCACTACCAATTGAACCAGCAGCACCTGTTATAAGTACAACTTTGTCTTTTATTGTAGCAGAAATATTTTCGGTAGAAATAGTTATCTGTGGGCGTTCAAGTAAGTCTTCGATTGCAACAGATTTTATATGACGTACAGTAGGAGTTTCGTTATTCAAAAAGCTCATTGGCGGAATTGCAAGAACAGACATACCGTTGTTAATAAAAATGTCGAGATCTGTTTTTGGGTTTATGGTTTCCATTTTTAGAGGAGAAACAATTACCGCTTTTGCCCTCTTGGAAATGATGTTTTTCATGTTTTCCTCATTCAGTTCATAGACTTTTACTCCCATCAAAACTTTTGATGTAACTTCTTTGTCTGTATCAACAAAACCTACTAATTTATAAGGTGCATTTTCACTAGCACGAAGCATTTT
>JAAYSS010000086.1 GCA_012518275.1 Bacteroidales bacterium | reverse complement strand
CCGGAGGAAGGATAGCCCAGTCACATTTACTAAAAGCATCATCATACATTTGGAATACCCTTTTTCGTTCTTTTAGAAGTTCATCGTATTTCCGTATTTGTGCCAGTCCGATGGCCGCATTCACATCTGCCATATTGATTTTCATGCCAAACCCAACAATATCGTACCTCCATCCCCCGGCTTTACTTTTTGAGAAAGCATCTTTCGTTTGGCAATTCAAGCTCATCTGACGTAACTCTTTATACAATTCCTCATTATCAAATGGAGCAGGAAAATTCAAACATATGGCACCGCCTTCAGCAGTTGTGATGTTTTTTACCGCATGTAAGGAAAAAATTGCAATATCGGTTTCACTACCCGTACGCATTCCCGTTTCATACCAGGCACCCAGTGAATGAGCTGCATCATTCAGCACCAAAATCCGTCCCAGTTTTCGTTGGTTTTCTGTTTCGGGCTTGAACATGGCTGTTATTTCATGCTCGTTCACCAATTTCATGATGGCATTGTAATCGCAAGGGAAACCTGCAATATCCACAGGGATAATTGCTTTTGTTCTTGAAGTGATAGCTTCCCGTATGGCTTCGACTGAAATATTAAAATCGTCACCCGAATCTACCATCACAGGTTTGGCACCTGCATGCATCACCGCTAGTGCCGTTGCACAATAGGTATATGCCGGAACAATCACTTCGTCGCCTTCTTTCACACCCCACCATTTGAGCATCATGATGGCTCCCGACGTCCACGAATTGACGCACAGTACTTCTTTTGTTCCGGTAAACCGTTTGATTTCGTTTTCCAACGCTTTCACTTTCGGACCGGTTGTGATCCAGCCCGATTGCAACGAATCAACTACTTCGTCAATAACATCTTGATCAATATATGGAGGAGAAAATGGAATTTTCATATTTTTATGGTTTTATCTATTAATTTCGGCAGCAAAAGAACATTTAAACAATATTTTTAGAATACCTCTTAAATAGCCCCATCCATAAGAAAAATGTATAACAGGGAAAATAACCAGGAGGTAAAGAAACTCTTGAAATGATTTTGCTTCTTTAATAGAAGCTGCTATATCCAGTAGAATATATAAAGATATTCCGAATAAATATAGATAGTTAAACCATGGCCATAACAAACAGAAAAAAAAACCTAATAACAAACCCAATACAAAAGCTGGGGGCATAAATTGTCGAAAAGAGGTCGGTTTTCCTATTTTTTTGTTGACCAAGGGTTTAAACAATCCATATTGGAAAAACATTTTCGATACTTTTTTAATAGAATCCCTTGCATAATATTCAATTTCTAAATCAGGTAACAGATATATTTTACCGCCGTTTTTTATGATTCGGGCATTAAACTCGTCATCTTGGTTGCGAATTAATTCTTCATCAAAATAGCCAATTCTGTCGAATAAATTTCTTGGGAAACAACCATAAGGAACTGTATCAACTTCTTTACATTCAGTTATTCCTACTCTATGTGCCGAGTTCCCCATACCAAATTTACAACTCATCGCTTTTGCAATGGAGATGGATTTGTTTTTTTCGTCAGCAGGTAATGTTTTAAAAAGAGCTCCCACATTATCAGCTTTATATAATTGAATGGCATTAATTAATCTTGACAAGTAATCGAAGGGATATTCAGCATGTGCGTCAAGCCGTACGATATAATCGCCTTTGGCTTTTTTTATTCCCATGTTCATTGAGATGGGAACAATTTTATCAGGGTTTTCCAATAGAATGACTTCGGGAAATTCACGACGTACAATTTCTGCGGTTTTATCCGTGCTATGCCCATCTACAACAATCACCTCCATTTTATCTTTGGGGTAATCTTGGTTGTAAACCGATTTCAAACAGTCGGCAATAAACTTTTCTTCATTATAGGCAGGTATGATGATCGATATTTGCTTCATTAATTTTCAATTACTTTCATTACTTTCTCATATATTTCCATAAATTCATCATCCATTTCACTTGGATTAAATGTTTCTTGCAGTTGATCATAAGT
>JAAYSS010000085.1 GCA_012518275.1 Bacteroidales bacterium | reverse complement strand
GCACTTAATCCTGAAGAGTCACAATAACGACAATTTGATAAATCTAAGATGATGTTTTTTTCTTTATTTCCCGAAATAAGCACTAATTCTGATTTAAGAGAAGGTGCTATTTGAGAATCTAATTTATCAGATAGAATTTCAATTAAAGTATAAGAATCTTTTTTCGTTATTTTGCAATCCATGATAATGTGTTTTTAAATTATAAAAGTAAAGATACATGGAAGCTTTGAAAAAAACAAAGCTTCCATGTGATTTTTTTACTCAGCTTTTTTCTTATCCTCAGCTTTTTTCAACTCTGATTTAAGACTTGCTAACTCAGAAACATCACCTAATGTTGTTTTTTCAATATTATCGTGAACTTTCTTCATTGTTTTTTTAGTAGCTGCAGCTCTTGATTTTGAATCAGCTTCCACTTTAGCTTTTTTCTCATCTTCAAATGTACGAGTGTGAGACACGAAGATTTTTTTTGCATCTTTTGAAAATTCAATAATTTTCACGTCTACTTTTTCCTCTACTTTAGCTTTTGTTCCATCTTCTTTAGTAATGTGATTTAAAGTGGAAATAGCTTCAACGCCGTATGGAAGTGCAACAATAACATTTTTATCAGTAATTTCAATTATTGTGCCTTCATGAATAGAATCAACATTGAAAATAGTTTCAAATACATCCCATGGGTTTTCTTCTAATTGTTTGTGTCCTAAACTTAATCGACGATTTTCTTTATCCACTTCTAAAACAGTTACTTGAATTTCAGCTCCTATAGCAGTAAATTCACCAGGATGTTTGATTTTTTTAGTCCAAGAGAGGTCTGAAATATGAATTAAACCATCAACCCCTTCTTCGATTTCAACAAAAACACCAAAGTTTGTAAAGTTGCGTACTGTTGCTAAATGTTTAGAAGAAATAGCATATTTTGTATCTATTTCAGCCCAAGGATCGGTTTTTAGTTGTTTCATACCAAGAGACATTTTTCGTTCATCTCTATCAAGTGTTAAAACAACAGCTTCGATTTCATCACCCACGCTTAAAAATTCATTTGCACTTCGTAAATGTTGCGACCACGACATTTCTGAAACATGAATAAGACCTTCTATGCCTGGAGCAATTTCAACAAAAGCACCATAATCAGCCATAACAACAACTTTTCCTTTTACTTTATCGCCCACTTGAAGTTCTTTATCAAGAGTATCCCATGGATGAGGAGTTAATTGTTTTAATCCTAATGCGATTCGTTTTTTATCATCATCAAAATCAAGAATTACAACATTTATTTTCTCATCAAGTGCTACTATTTCTTCAGGGTGAGTAATTCTTCCCCATGAAAGATCTGTAATGTGAATTAGTCCATCAACACCACCAAGGTCAATAAATACACCATATGTGGTAATGTTTTTAACAATTCCTTCAAGCACTTGACCTTTTTCTAATTTTGAAATAATTTCTTTTTTCTGAATTTCTAATTCTGCTTCTATAAGTGCTTTGTGTGAAACTACAACGTTTTTAAACTCGTGATTGATTTTCACAACTTTAAATTCCATTGTTTTTCCAACATATATATCATAATCACGAATAGGCTTTACGTCAATTTGAGAACCTGGAAGGAACGCTTCTATACCAAAAACATCTACAATCATACCTCCTTTTGTGCGGCATTTTACATATCCTTTTACAATTTCGTTTTCTTCAAGTGCCTGATTAACTCT
>JAAYSS010000084.1 GCA_012518275.1 Bacteroidales bacterium | reverse complement strand
TCCTTTTTAAAATTATCCAAATAATCACGGGCGCTCCAAACAGCGAACTTATCGTATTTATCGGAAGCGTGTAGGTCGGAATTTGAGAAACAATGTCACATATCAGGATTAAAACGGCTCCTAAAAGGATACTCGCAGGAACCAGCGTGCGATGATTGGCTGTTTTGAAAACTCCGCGCGCAATATGCGGAACGGCTATTCCTACAAAACCAATCGGACCGGTAAATGCAGTAACTGCCCCGGCTAACAGGCTCGTGGTAACAACAATAAAAATACGCGTTTGGATAATGGAAATGCCCAGCCCTTTGGCGTAATTTTCGCCCAACAGTAGTCCATCTAATTTCTTCTGAAAGGAAAAAGCCAAAGCCAGTCCGAGCAAAATAACTGGTGTTAAAACCTTCAAATGCTCCCATGTTACGGCACTGAGACTTCCTAAGTTCCACATCACAAATAACTTGACTGCATCCGGATTGCTGAGATATTGAAGCACACCGACTATCGACGATACAATCGTACCGAACATGATTCCCACAATCAATAAGGAAACAGCATGCTGCACCTTGAACGAAACGCCCACTATGAGCAACATGACCAAGCACGCCCCAGCAACGGCTGCCAGCACCACAAGCCACGAACCTGCAACACCAGCCAAAGCCCCTGTCGTCATCATTACCAGCGCAGCGCCCAAGCTTGCCCCCGAACTTACGCCCAGCACATACGGGTCAGCCAGCGGATTCCGAAACAGCGTCTGCATCATCAAACCGGCAACCGACAGAGCCGCACCTGCAAGAACCGCCGTAATAGCTTTCGGCAGGCGGAAATTCATCAAAATTTCAGCATGAATTGTATCGCTCCTTTTCCCGAAAAACGTATTCAAAACATCAGCCAATGGAATACGTACGTTGCCCCAAGCTAAATCAATCAGGAAAAGAAGTATCAGCAAAACGAACGCCCCTATAAGTCCTTTTACAGCGCGGCTTTTCCTTGTTTGATATGTTTGATGTCTTTCCAAAATTAAAGGGTAGATGTTGGTATGTATAATACTTTATAAAAGTCGAATAAAAAACGTATTTAAGAGAATGTAGCTCAACAATATTACTAAAAAAAGAATCAAACTTACTTTCACTTTCAATTTGCCCTTCATGGTCTCCACCCCTAATATCAAACTGAAAATCGCTATTACCAAATTAACTATCAACAATAAATCGGGGGTTTCAAAAAGAAATAGCTTTTCCGAAGAATGGTATTGAAACAACAAATGGGTATTTCGACCTAAGCAGAGCGTGCTCAGCAACAAAATTGGAACGCCTAAAAACATATGCTCGTTTTCTCGAAATTTCATACTCCAATCATTTCAGTTGTTCTGTGTACACAAACTCCCAATCGGGTAAAATCTTCGGATGCAGGATGGCGATTACATCTCCCAAGAGCAAATCGGGTCTTGCCACAGCGCTTTCCCAAAAATCATTTGCCGTGGACGGCAGTAATCGTTTGTTGAAATTATAAACGCGGTTTTCCTTTACGGGGCGGAAAAGCATGTGCTTGCTGTCCGCACTTATCAGCTCAGCCATTGTTGAGTAGTTGCAGTTCAGCCAAATATCGGTATCCGAAAAGTTTTTCAGCGCCACTTCCACATTCAACGGCAGGCTGCCTGACGTGGTATCGTTGGCATAAAAATAATCAGCTCCGGCATCTTTGAAAAGCTCACTCATAAAACTCCTGCCTGAAGGCATGTACCACGTTCCACGGAAGTTGGAACCGGTCATAATCCGCGGTTTTTTATCCACCTGCAACACCTTTGACTTCATTTCGTTGTATCGAGTTTCAATATCCCTGAAAATGCTGTCAGCCTGTTCACTTTTATCGTAAAAAGCACCGACAAATTTTATCCATTCGGCACGTCCGAGCAACGAAGTTTCCATCCACTCGTTGTTATAAATCACGGGAATACCCGCTTGCTGAATACGTTGTGCATTAGCATCTGCCTGATTGTAACCGCTCATCATCAGCGCTTGAGGTTTCAAGACCATCGTTTTTTCTACGTTGATGGAAAATGAATCGCCTAAGTCCGCAATTTTTCCTTCCGAAAAACGTTGCTGAACAGCTTTATTGTAAACCAGCTTTGGATTACAAATTCCGGTGATAGTTCCGACTTCATTCAGTAAACTCAAAAATTCCAAATGCGTAACGGATGCAACGGCAAGGCTTTCCAACGGAATTTTCACTTTCACGCCGTCAGCCGGTACTTCGGCGGTTTCGTCGTTTACCAAAAAATACGTTGCATACACTTCGCCGTTTTTCCAAGGACTGAAAACGGTTACTTCCTTGTAATTTTCAAAGCTGCGGATAGAAAAGCCCTTGGCGAAGCTGACAGCGATGTTGTCAATCGGTTGATTGGCTGGCTGATTGGCTTTTTTATTCCCGCAGGAAATAAAAAGCAGCGTGCAGAATAGAAAAAGAATTGTTTTTCTCATCGGAAATGAATTTAATGCCTACAAAGGTAGCAAGAAATATTAGTTTTTTGAGCATAAAAAATCGGACAGGTTTGTTTTACTGAAACAAACCTGCCCGAGAATTATTTTTTTCAATTTTATTGTCGACTATCCTTCAGCCTCCCCTTTGGGGAATTTAGCAGGCATTTCATTTTTCACGGACATCCACAGCAAGCCAGAAATCGCCAACGTAATGGTGCAAATGGCAAAAACCACCGATTTGTCGGCGGCATTATTTACCACTTCGCCCATTTTGAAACTTGCTACCAACTGCGGCAACACCACCGAAAGGTTAAAAATACCCATGTAAAGTCCCATTTTCGTTTGATCCACCTTTTCGCTCATAATGGCAAACGGCAGCGAAACCACCGAACCCCAGCCGATACCGGCAATGGAGATAAACACGTAGTACACTATAGGCGATGTGGCAAGGAAGAAAATGCCTGCATATCCAATTGCCATAATGAAAATAGCGATGTAGTGCGTTCTTACCATACCGATTTTTTTCGCGATTGGATTTAGCACAAAGGCAGGCAGAATGGCGCTTACCAAACTTAACAGAAAGAATGCCAACGAATTGACTTTCCCGGCGCCTTCGCCGAGCCCCATTTTTTGGCTCAGAAAGAAAAACGCGTAAATAAACATCGTCTGCACGCCAACCCATGTGAAGGCATGAGCAAGAAGCACTTTTTGATATTCGTTGGTGTTTTTGGGCAGTCGGAGCGCATTCATGAGCACCATTAAAGAAGTAATTATAAAAATTACCAGCGAGATAAATTCAATGGAGCCGAGATAAATATTGCCAATGTGAATTTTTCCCGGTACATCCACGCCGAATAGTTTAGATATCAGTACATAAATACCATAAATCAACAATCCCAACAGTGGAAAAACAGAAATCAGAATATCCTTTCCGGTAGAATCTTTAGCTTCTTTTTGAACTTCTTCTATATTAGCCAAATGCCTTGGTTCTTCAATCAGGAATGCAGGAATTATTGCAGCACCAAGTGTAATTACGGCACCGATGTAAATCAATGCCAAATTTCCTAAAATTCCGCCGATAAGATAGGCTAAAACAGCGAAAGACCCGGAGATGGTCTGCATCCAAGTGTACCCTTTGCTTCGCTCGTCGAGCGTGGTGCAGTCGGCTACCAGCGAGCGTGTCGGGTTAAGGCTGACATTGATGGATAAATCCAAAAGTAGAGCAACAATCACGGCAATAGATAAAAGTCCGGCTTTCGGGTCGTTTCCGCTTGCAAAAATTTTTTGAATAATTTCCAGATTCGGTAGTGCCAAAAGCATCAAAGCCGCCAGCAAGCTCCCAATCACAATCCACGGCCGCCGCCTGCCGCCCATAAACCACGTTTTGTCGGAAATAAGTCCCACAATGGGTTGGGCGATGATTCCAGCAATGGGTCCGGCTGCCCACACGATGCCGATTTCATGAATTTCAAGCCCGTATTTGGTAGAAAGTATCCAGCTCAAAGCTGAAATTTGTACAGAAAGTGCGAAACCCATTGCCGTTGATGGCAAACTCAACAGCACAAAAAATGGATTTGATTTGTTTTTTTGAATGTTTAACATCGGTTTTGTGATTGGTTAATTGGTTAAATAATTGAATATTTGAATAGTAAAATGGTCAGTTGTATTCAATTTTGATTATTTATGCAATGTTAGTTATTTTTCTTCAAAAAAAATTAGGATTCAACCGTATAAAACAGAATAAGATTGCAAACGTTTGCAATCCTGCAATTTTCTAAATGAATTTGGTAAACCAAAATTTGTTACTTTAGATTTTTCTCCTGCCTGCCGCAGGCAGCTTTTGGGGTTAAGGGGCTTGTATTTCTTTATTGATACGGTCAATATACGCCAAAAGTTCTTCCCTACCCTGCTTTGTTTCACTCGAAGTTAAGAAAATCGGCGGCAGCTCTTCCCATGTTTCGAGCAGTTTTTCTTTGTAGGATTCCACGTTTGCATTGACGCGCGTGGGCGATTGCTTATCTATTTTGGTAAAAACAATGGAAAACGGGACGCTATTCACACCGAGCCATTCTATAAAATCAAGGTCAATCTGCTGCGGCTCGTGGCGGCTGTCCACCAACACAAAAAGGTTGGTAAGTTGCTCTCGCATAAGGATGTAGCTTTCGATGATTCTTTTGAGCTGCTCGCGTTGTTGCTTGCTGCTCTTGGCATAGCCGTAACC
>JAAYSS010000083.1 GCA_012518275.1 Bacteroidales bacterium | reverse complement strand
TGTAATTTATCCGAGAAGAAAAGTTATCCGAGGAAACTTAATAAAAGTTGCTTAAATCAACACTTTTTTGTAATTACCTCGGATAATAAAATCAGTATAATTTCCGTAAAAGGAGGTTATACACATGGAATTCAATATCACATTTGCACAAGCCAAAACTCATGTTGACGACTTTGTTTCCTTCATGCAATCACTAGGATATAAAAAGTCAACTCAAAAGATTGTAAAACAAAACGTAAAACTCTTTCTAAATTCTGAGGAAGATTCAAAACAATTTACAGAAGACAGTTTATACGAGTTTATTCTAAATCGTTATGACCAAACACTGCAAGCGACAAGATTCAATTCTGTATTAGGATCGTGCCGTCGATTCTTTAGTTATGTATATCGAGGTGACTTTAGTATAGCTCGACCTGCGCCAGAACCGCTTTATTTAACGGAACCATTCAAGCTATCTTTAGACTCATTTCTTTCGGAGCAATCCATAAGGAATGCCAAGTGTACTTTGCTTAAGAAACAAAAAGCTATCGTAAATTTGTTTATGTATCTGATGGAACACAATATCTATTCTTTAGATGAACTTAGTAGTAAAATAATTTTGGATTATTTACAAGAAAAGATACCTGAAACTAAAGCCTATATAAGGTCATATTTACGGTATTTATTCTCACAGCATCTACTTGTAAAAGATTATTCTGTATTGATCATTACAACAAAACGTCCTCGGAAGCTACCAACGGTGTACACTAAAGAGGAAATACGTACTATAGTTAACGTGGTTAACGGAAATAGCCTCATAGAAAAAAGGAATAAGGCTATCATTTTAATTATTGCAACAACCGGTATGAGATCCTGCGACATAGTTCGTCTAAAATATTCAGATTTTTGTTTTGAGAAGAAACGTATAGAAATCACACAAGTTAAAACTGGTGTACCATTGTCGTTGCCATTAGATGAAGAAACGACATCTGCTGTTATGGATTACTATGCAAATAGGCCGGATAGCCAGTTTGAGAATCTTTTCATCAATCAAAATGCTCCATTTAATCCCATATCAACTGGAATAATTCGATATATTTTGCGTAAAGCATTTGTTGCAGCACATATAGATGTTACCGGGAAAAAACACGGTCCACATTCGTTGAGATCATCTCTTGCTTCAGCTATGGTTAATTCAGATATTCCTTACGAAATTGTTCAAAACCAACTCGGACACACATCAGATAACTCTTTGAGAAGCTATGTTAGATTTGACATTGAAAAATTGAGGGTTTGCGCATTGGAGTCACAGCCACCCACCGGAAATTTCAAACGTTGGATGGAGGGAGGAGTATGAATTACAAGAAGAATTTGTACGAATGCTACAATTTGTACTTTATGAAATACAAAAACCAATCAGAAAAGCATATTGCTCATAAAAAATATGTACTCAATAGTTTTCTTTCATCTTTGTCAGATGATTTAGTATACATATCTCGTGAAGATATTCTGAAATGGCAAAATCAATTCAATGTTGCCCCGAATACCCTTAACGGTTATTTGATCATACTACGTCAATTTTTGTTGTTTGCGAAAGGATATGGATTGCAAACGGATATTCCAATTATTAGAAAATATGTTGACGACTATATTCCTTATCTATTTTCTCCGGAAGAACTTCGTCATTTGATAGAGGTTGCCGATAATAACATCAGCTATAGTAGAGTAGCGGGGACAAAAACATTCTGCTTCCCAATGCTCCTACGCTTGCTTGCTTTTAGTGGTACTAGGCTTAGCGAAACTCTGACTTTAAAATGGAAAGACTACGATGGGGATAACGGTATTCTTATTCTTAAAAATACAAAAAGAAATAAAGAACGTTATGTCCCTCTTCACATTACTGTTAACGAACTATTGAACCAATATAAGTACCGGCTTCAAAAGCAATACATGGAGTGTGATTACCTTTTTCCGGATAATTCCCTTTCTACACACATCACAAAGCAGCAGTTTGAATATGAGTTCAGTAAGGTGGTCCGAAAAGCCGGAATTTCTGTAGAAACGGGTTTCTATGAACGAGGTGTTTGTGCACATTGTCTCAGGCATTATTTTGCAGTGGGTTCTTTTCGTAAGGCGATCGAGAATGGGATAGATATTACAGATACATTGCCATTGCTTTCAACCTATTTAGGTCATGAAAGATTACGTGAAACCGAAAAATATCTGAAGTTTTCATCTGACTTGTTTCCTGATGCAATTGAGACATTTGAAAAATACTCATTTGGCATTTTTACGGGGGTATAGCCATGCAAAGATACAGTATATTTCTTGAAACGCTGGATGAATATTTGAATTGCTATATCATTACGCAAAAGGGTCTCAGTAAAAATACCCAACGCTCATACAAATATACATTTCAACTATTGCTAGAGTTTTTCTATAGAATACACCGGAGGAGTTCAGACACTTTGCTGTTTAGCGATCTTACTTATGAAAATTTAACATGTTTCCTCGACTGGATCGAAGGCACTAGAAAGTGTTCTGTATCCACGAGAAATCAAAGGCTTGCTGCATTGAAAAGTTTTTCAACTTATGCTCAGCTCAGAAATATTGACGCATCAACAGTATTTCGAAATTCAATTTTAAAAATACCCACGAAAAAAACATCTTACAAAGAATTGAGTTTCTTCACTTTTGATGAAGTTAGGTTTTTACTTGAGGCGGTAGAGGATAGCACCATCGGTCGTAGAAATAAAGCCTTACTAGCGTTTATGTATGCTAGTGGTGCAAGATCTCAAGAAGTTTGTGATGTTAGAATAAGAGACATCATCTTTACTACACCGTACGCAACTGTCATTTTATATGGCAAAGGGAATAAAAACCGAAGAATTTCAATTCCTGAGCGTCCGACTCAGATTTTACTAAATTACCTAAAGGAAATTGGAAAATACGGAAAAACAGATGAGTATGTTTTCTCTTCACAGATTAACACCCATATGTCCATCGCTTGTATTGAGGAAATATTCAAAAAATATATAGCTATTGCAAGAAGGCAGCATCCCGAATACTTTACCGGGAAATATTCACCGCATACAATGAGGCATACAACAGCCACACATATGGTTGAGGCTGGTATTTCTCTGCTCATTATAAAAAACTTTTTGGGTCATTCCAGCATTGAGACGACACAAATTTATGCAAAAGTGACGGAACAACACATCAAATCTCATATTTCAAAATGGAACACACAATGGCTTCATACAGATACAAGCAAAACCAAAAACCACGATAACTGTCCCGAGTTCCTGAAATTAAAATAATTATTATCCGAGGTAATTACAAAAAAGTGTTGATTTAAGCAACTTTTATTAAGTTTCCTCGGATAACTTTTCTTCTCGGATAAATTACATTATCCTAGATCTGGGATAATGTAATCGGCAGGAAGAATTTTCTATTCGCTAACACACCCAGAGGAGCTACTGCCAGTGCTATCCTCTACTCTCTCGTTGAGACAGCCAAAGAAACGGGAGTTGATCCTTATAGTTACTTTGTTTATACCCTGACAGAAGCGGCAAAATTACGTGATGCTGATGAATTCGAGAAAATTGCCGAACTGACGCCCCAACATTTTAAAAATCTCGGATAAATGTTGTTGGAACGCCGATAGGTTTGACGCTTACGTCGTAAGGGATCGTAAGATGTGAAACATTTTTTATTTTCTTTAGCATATAACTAACTAAACAGAGACCTTACTATACAAAATTACACTTGATTTCTCATCAGTGACTAAACAGAGACCCTTTTCCAATTTTCTTTGGCTTTATTCAGCATCAACAAGTGCCCTCCCAACTTCCATATATTACCCAAGGTTAAGGCACCGATTGCTATGGCATTTACAAGCGCATGGTTACCGAAGACGTTAACCAGACTGAAAAGCAAGCCGCCTACCGGCATGGAAAACACCCAGCACCAACGAGGATAAGGACTAAAGCCTCCCGCGATGGCTCTTATGTGGGCATAAACTGCTATAAGCCAGAATACAAAAAATGCTATATAGAGGGGTAAAGAAAAATAACATACAAATTTTATGGAAGCGACCAGTGCAGTCCCGGGAGCAGCCGCTGTCATATACTTATAAAAAAAGGCGGAAGCCAGGGAAGACATATGGACACCGGAACCGCCCAAAGCTAAACAACCAAGCATTCCTACTCCATACAACTTGGCATATTGCGGAGAATAGAGTTTGATCAGTTTATAGATGCCGAAATGGCCAAAGACAGAAACAGGTGCACCGACCAATCCCAAAACAGCCGACCAGAACATCCTCCTGTCAGACATTGTAAGATACTGAGAAACCAGTCCTTCTATCCCAGTAAGATTCATATCCCTGACACCCCAACCTGCAAGCAAGTCACCTGCAAGGTTGATGAAAGCTCCCACAATACCTATCTTCAGCAAGAGAGTAACTCTATCCCAATTTATATCTTCTTTGATTTTAATTTCTTGCATCATAATCTCCCCTTATTTTTGTCACTTCATATATCACTTCATATAAGTAGACAATTAAGTATTTCTGTTTTTGTCCGGCTCATAATTCCATCTTGTTTTCTTTGAATCTTTTCAGATAAGATTTGCAGCGCTTCTAAGCAATAAAGTTCTCGTCTCTGCCTCGCATGAACGATTTCATAATGTTGCTGAACAAACCGGAATCTTGAAGCTTTTCAATTATTTCTCTTTGCGGAAAATCAATAAGCTGAGCTTCCGTGTCTTCGTAAAGAGTAATTTTTCCATTTTTGCCAAATGGTTCATGTCCGGGAATGTTACCGTCTTTGATAAAGGCAATCCAGTCATTTTGTAAAATTTTCATTTGCACTAAATTTTTTTCTGTTACGGTCATATCGATATCGTGGAGCGTGCCAAAAATAAACGGAAACTCAGCACAGTGATATGCGCCGCGTAAGCCGTTCCAGATGTTTGGTACGAAATTCATGCGGTATCCATAACATGGAGCTGACTTGGAATATAGTTTCATCTCACGCAGAGCGTTAACGTGAAAAAACATTTCCATCATTTTGAATTGTACTTTGATGATGTCTTTGTATTTTTTGCGTAATTCTTCTGCTAAGAGCAATCCTTCTTGCCCATATTTTTTCAAAATTTGCTCACTGAAGTTTGTTTCCTTGGTTGTAATTCCTAATCCCCTGTACCACGATTTATTATTTATCATCTCTAATTCGTCTTCCGTCGTTCCGAGCAGAACAGGCTTGGGAGAAAATTCAGCTTTCTCCATCAAGATTCTTGCATCATCTTTGAGTAGTACACCGTCAATGACAGGCGAGGCTAAAAGCTCAAGCGGCATTTTCAGTTTGAGTAGTTTTTTTGTAGAAAGAGAAAGCAATTCTTCCGTGCTCGACAAGTGATTCTTTGTCAAAAAACCTTTCGCAATTTTTTCTGCCGTTTCTAATGTCATGCATTCATTTGCACCGGCAGAGCACACGATGAGTTGATCAAAACATTTTGAACTTTCTTCACTCATCATGTGAGTAGATACAGAAAGTCCACCGGCAGACTGCCCCATTAATGTAATGTTAGCTGCATCTCCGCCAAAGGCTTCAATATTCTTGCGAACCCATTTGAGGGCACATTGTTGATCAAAAAAACCGCGATTGACGGAGAGTTTTCCATCGATCATAACAGGGATAAAGCCTTCAACACCCAGGCGATAATTGAGCGTTACTACAACAATGCCTTTAGCAGCCAGATATCTGCCGTTATAGAGGGGTGTCGTTCCGGAGCCGTAAGTAAAACCGCCGCCGTGAATAAAAACCAGTACCGGTTTTTTGTCTTCGGTAGAATTTGTCCATATATTCAAAACAAAAGCATTTTCGTCCGTTTTGTCCGTATCTGTCAAAATTTCCTTGCGCATCATCGGGTTTTTCAGAAATACGTTAATCAGCGGCGGCACTTTATTTTGAGGAAAGCACATCCCTATCCCCGAATTGACCGGATCATCTTGGTAACTTTCGATCATAGTCGGCATGCCGAAGTGTTCTGCTGTCGCATAGGGAATACCAAGAAAGCTTTGAACATTGATGTCATTTACTTTTTCATTTTCATAAATAAAGGTTCCTAATTTCAATTGTTTTATATTCTTCATGTAATCCTCTCTTTTCTACTCGCCCAACTGTATAGTTCCGAGCATTGTTGCGATTATTAAATCTTCCGTACTGAGTCTACTCGCCCAACTGCAAAGTTCTGAGTCTGCGATAAAGGCTGCGCGGATCCTTGATCAGATCTTCCGGAGACCCGGATTCCACAACCCTGCCGTCGGTCAGACCGACAAGATGATCGGCTTCTTCTATGGTGCGCATACGATGGGCAATCATCAGGACTGTTTTACCACGGATTAGTTCACTGAGACCTGCTTGTATTTTACTTTCATTTTCTACATCCAGAGAAGCCGTAGCTTCGTCCAGAAGTAATATCGGTGTGTTTTTCAGCAAGGCCCGGGCAATCGAAATTCTCTGGCGTTCACCGCCGGACAAGCGTGCACCGTTTTCTCCAATCATGGTCTGATAACCATCCGGCAGGCGACGAATAAATTCATCACAATGAGCCAAACGGGCCGCCTCCATGACTTCTTCTTCAGTTGCATCTTTCCTGCCCAACTTGATGTTTTCATACACGGTATTATCAAACAAGATTACATCTTGAAATACCATGGATAAATGCGTCATAATCGTTTCCGGATCAATTTCTTTCAGATCATATCCGCCGATTCTGACAGATCCTTCTGTCGGATCATAAAATCTGGCCGCCAGTTTGGCAGCCGTACTTTTTCCACAACCGGAAGGTCCGATTAATGCCGTAATTTCACCTTGTTTAGCCGTAAAGCTGACATTATGCAACACGGGAGTGTCTTCTAAATATTCAAAGCTGACATGATCAAATTCAATATCAAAACGGTCAAATTGAACGTCAGTTCGTCCGATCATTTCATCACTGTTCTCCAGTTCCCGGGTTCTCTCTAAAGGGGCAGAACCATAGTAAAGATAAGATAAGTTATATACCACAGAACCGACAGGATCATAAATCCGGGCCGCTACAACGAGGTACATCAAAAATTTCAACAAGGACAAAGAACCTTGCTCAAACAGCATCGTACCGACAATTACCGTAGTAGCAAAACCCAGCTTCAACAAACTTTGACCGCCGTTGACAAAAATAGACATGGCTATTTCAGAAGCTTTATGCATGTCTTCTTCTTCTTTTAAGAGGGCTCTGTATTCTTTCAGATAACTCTCTGTACGGTTGTTGGCATGGATGTCAGCCATATGCTCAATATTTTCTTGGGTTTGATCGGACACCCGACGCTTTGTTTCAAAATGTACCCGAAGATGCTTTTTTTGGAAACGAGAACTAAGTAAAGTAACAATGAGTACAACCGGCATTATCCAGCATACAGCCAGCCCTATCCGCCAATCCCAAATAATAACTCCGATCGCAGTAACAATGGTGGAAATTACAGCCCCGACCATCTGAGGAACAGCATGAGATTGTAATCCTTCCAGAATATTGATGTCCTCCATCATAGTATTTGTGATATCGCTTAAATCTTTATTACTGAAAAAAGACAGGGGCAATTTACGCAGTTTTTCTGCCAGACGAATCCGGCGTTCCTCGCTTTCTTCGTAAGTGGATACAAAAACTGCTGTATACTGTTTGTAGTAAAAAAATCCGGACACTAACAGAGATACAATTGTGATAATAATATATGCAGTATAGCGAAAAGCAACTTCTTGCCCTGTTTCGATCTGCGGTAACACATCTTCCAGAAAATGGTAAACCAAAGACATCGGCACCATAAGCGTAATGAAATAAATTGCATTATATATCGAGCCTTTTGCTAAACCTTGGGCAGACTTACGACCCATTGCAAGATGTTTTTGTAAATAATTAATCATGATATTATCCCTTCTTATTTTTTTCTGCCAGCGCGGAATCAAATCAGACACGCCATGTTGCCGCAGTATTGAAGTCTTCCCACATACCTGCGTAGACACCGCCTTGCTCAAGTAAAGCTTGATGTGTACCTGCTTCAACAATTTTTCCTGCTTCCATGACCATAATACGATCTGCATCGACGACGGAACTTAAACGGTGAGCAATCATCAACGTTGTTTTATCAGCCATTAATCTGCGAAAAGCGGCTTGAATCAGTCGTTCGTTTTCCGGATCGGCAAAGGCGGTTGCCTCATCCAAAACCAAGATCGGTGCATTTTTGAGAAAGGCTCTGGCAAGCAAAAGTCGCTGCTCTTCTCCACCGGACAGAAAGACTCCTTTACCTCCTACAACTGTGTGCAGTCCTTTCGGCAATTTTTCAACTACGTCCAGACATTGTGCTTGATAACAAGCCTTCAACACTGCTTGTTCCGTAGCGTGCGGTCTGGGTTTTCTGATATTTTCAAAGACCGATTCTTTAAAAAGAGATTGATTTTGAAAAACAAAAGAAATCTGATTCATCAAGGCTTCTCTGCTAAACTCTTGTACCGGAATTCCGCCAATACTGATCAAACCTTTTTGCGGATCATAAAAACGTGTCAATAAGGAAGCCAAGCTACTTTTTCCACCGCCGGATTCTCCTACCAGAGCTACAAATTTGCCTTGGGGAATGTCAAAAGATACTTGGGAAACAACGTCCCGTTCCGTATTGGGATAATGAAAAGAAACATTTTCATAACGCACTGTATGCTCTGCTGATTCTCCCAAGTTACCGTAGGACATCGGTTCATGAACAAAGAGACTTTCTATCCTGTTCACTACTTCTGTTGCTTGCATAGTTCCTTGACCAATGGACATTATTTTGATGACTTGCGTGGCACTATAGCCGGTAAACAATACATAAAAAACCAAATTACAAATAATCTCAATCAGATTCGAGCCTCGATTGATCATGATAATAGCAAGGGGAATCAATAAATAAACTGTGCCCCGAACCATGGTGTTGCCTAAAAGCATCCATTTTCTGGCCATGTAAGTATATTCTAAAGAAAAACTCGAATAGTTTTTTATGGCTTCTCGAAACGCTCTAAATGAATGAATTGTTTGTTGAAAAACTTTAACTACAGGAATTCCCCTGACATATTCTACGGCAGACGCATTCATCTGCTCTTGGGCAGTCATATAATTGTGAACACAGTCGCGATTTTTGCCCGAGTACATAGGAAAAATCAAGAGTACCGCTGCAATGATTGTAAACAGGGAAGTTAGCCCCATCCGCCAATCATAAGAAAAGAATATTATCAGCATCACGGCCGGAAAAATTGCTACAGCCGCCAGGTCAGGAGTGTTATGGGCAACCATGTTATGGGTCAAACCGGCATTATCATCAATCGTTTTTCTCAATTTCCCTGACGCTTGCTCTTTGAAAAAGCCCAGGGGCATCTCCATAAAACGCTGCATCGACTTACTGCGGATACCGCTTTCAATACGAAAAGCCACCAGATGAGACAAGGTCAAAGATATAAAATATAGCAAAACACTTATGACAAAGAAGATAACAACAAGCCAAGCCAGACTGATAATACGATTTATATCAGGAGCTTCTTGCAAGATATTGTTGATAATTTGATGGATATAGGTGTAGGGAATAATACCTGCCACTGTACTTAAGGCCGCTGCAATTATGGAAACCCAAATGAGCGGGCGCCAGCGCCCTGCATAGTCCAGTAAAATATTCCAAGTTTCTTTTGCTGTTCGATTTTGTTCTTGTCTTTGATCTTTTTGCTCTAGTTTTTGTTTTTGCTCTTGTTGCTCTTGATTTCGTCCTTTTTGTATAGCTGTTGAAGTCTTTGTTTTCATTCTTTACTCCATCTCTTTTAAAAATTCTGCCGTAGATATACCTTTTGTTCGTTTGCTTTGCATGACATAAATAATCAAGTAACTGACTAAACCACTAACTACCACTACGGGATAAACCCAAGGTGCCACATAAAAATCAAACCAACCGATATATTTGGTCATTATTTGTTTAAAAATGATCTTCAATATAAATTTACAAGCGGGGATGCTAAGCAAGAAAGAAAAGATTACCGTCAGTCCGGTCGTCACATGATACAGGTTATTGATTTCGCTGTTTTCGTAACCTAATATTTTGAGCATGGCGATCGACTGTTGATTGCATTCTACAACCTGTTTTGAAAGTACGTAGATTAGTACAAAAAACAAGATCACGGAAAAAACAGCCATCACCTTGAAAACTTGTCCCATCGAGTCCATGAGTTGATCTAAAGCAAAAGTCAAATCTCCTTCTGTACGGATTGATGCAACGAAAATATCTTCCAGGTCATCGAGTTTATGGTCGGTGAAATAGCCGGTAAAATATGTGTCATCACAATCAAAAATCGTCCGAAAATTATCTAAAGAAATAAATATGGTAAAGCCGGCAGGATAATAAACCGTATCGCCCAATTCAAAACTGTAAGTATCATCCGTATATTTTTTACTAAGTTCCAGCTGATCCCCCTTTTCAATCTCGTATTTACTAGTTAAACCGTTGGAAAAGATTGCCTCTCCGGTCTGTAATCCTTGGCTGGCCACAGGTAAAAACTTAGAACCATCTTCTATGCCTAACACCTGAACTGTTCCTTCACCTAATTCCAAACTTTGAATCGCAAATTTCTCTGCTTGTTCATCTGCTGTTTCCACCGGCATACGTAAAATATATTGATAGGCACAGATTTGATTATCTAAAACCTCTTGCTGATGATTCTCAAGTAAAGGCGGTAACATCAGACCGGCACTCATCAGCAGAGAACCCAGAAGAATACCTACGAGCAAAACCAGATATGCCGATGAATTTTGAAAAATAATTCTCAACCGGAAACGGGTAAAAAAGGATAATTTGCCTAAATGAATAGCATACTTCTGTTTGCGTCTGCTCAAATCATTGCGTAAAAACTTTTGTATAGGCAAGGATAGCAAAGCCGGTAAAAATCCGTAGATAATCAGTAAGATAATAAGAACGGGAACAAGCGTAGTCAAGACGAAAGCTTCTGCATTCCATAAGACCGGAGCTGGAATCAGCGAATAACTTTTAGTATAGATATAGATGAAAGCATCTTTCATAAGAGTATATCCAAGCACATTACCGATAAGTGCACCCATAAGAGTCACCAGTAAAGGCAAGAGCGAATAATGGCGGATCAACTCACCGTTAGTATAACCTAAAGCACGTAAGCTTCCGACGGATTTCGCTTCCAGTTCAATGGTACTTCGCATCACAACAACGTATAAGAAAGCAATAATGACAATTGTGATGTAAAAGAAAACCATCATAAAAACCCGATCATTGCCAAAATCTTCACCTGCGAAGCAAATTGCCTGATTATCTGACCGACGGACAAAGTCTTTGATCAAATCATGTTCTTTTGCAATATCAAGAATCTCATCAGCAAAATCATTCTTTTCTTCAGGCGTCAAATCCGGATCATGATTTTTCCAAGCATACGTGTAGTGCAGATCGTTGTATTCTAATACATCAAAAGCGTTTTGGTTTACTCCTGCTATGCCAAAACGTATGTTGTCAAACAAACCGTCCGCATTATTTTTAAACAAAGAACTGTAATCCGAGAAGGCTACAATGCCGGAAACCAAAAAAGCTTTTGCGCCAAGTTTAACATTAGAACCGACCTCGTATCCGTTATTGCCTGCAAACAAACGCTCCAGAACAATTTCTTCATCAGTTTCGGGCATAGCTCCTTCCAATAAAGCAATCCGATTAATTTCTTCTCGAACAGGGTAAATGCGAAGAACACGGTTTTCTTTTATCTCCAAATCTTTATTAAACAAGGTAAAGATCGAAAGTTTTTCTTTTTTTAACGCTTCAGCGAGCGGATCAGACATTTCTTTAAGCAATTCAAAATGTCCATCTTCAATATTATATTCCTCAAAAGTATTGTCATAACCGATCCTCAAAGAATGTTCAGCAACTAAAAAACCGGACGCCAAGCTAATCGAAAGAACAAGGAACAACAAAACGGCAACCATTTTACCGGCGTTACCGGTCAACATCCTGGGTATGCGTTTATTTAAAGGATTTTTCATAAATACTTTTTGCTCCGTTTCTACTTATCAGCAAAAGAAAAACTGTTCTCGACTGTTTGGTCGTTACCAAGCAATCTCAGCTGCTTTTTGTTTGTTCGTATTATTTTCATTACTACGTATTGCACCATCATGCAGGCGGATAATTTGGTCCGCCATCCTCTGAATGGCCTCATTGTGAGTCACAATCATCATGGTACATTCGTATTTTTGATTAACTTTTTCCAGAAGTGCCAAAATTTCTCTGGATGTCTTATAGTCCAAGGCCCCGGTGGGTTCATCACAAAGAAGCAGATCGGGATTTTTTATTACGGCACGACCAATTGCAGTACGTTGCTGCTCACCTCCGGATAATTGAGAAGGCAGCTGGTCCTGTCTGTCCCAAAGACCCAGAGTATAAAGTAAGTCATTGATATCCAATGGTTCATCACTTAGATAAGCTCCGCTTTCGATATTCTCTTTTAAGGTCAGATTGGGAATAAGATTATATGATTGGAAGACATAGCCCAGTCGTTTGCGACGATAGCGTCCTAAGGTTTTTTCGTTATGTCCGCTGATTTCAATTTCATTAAAATAAAAAGAACCTTTGTCGGGTATCTCAATTCCGCCAATAATATTCAGCAAGGTAGATTTGCCCGAACCTGATGGTCCCAGCATAGTACAAATTTTCCCTCGCTCTACTTGAAAAGAAACATTTTTTAAGACATCGACGGTATGAGTTCCGATATGAAATGATTTATAAATATTCTTTACTTCAAGTAACATCCTGCGTCTTTCTCCTCTCTATCCTTTTTAAAACATAGGATAAGTCCAATATGCAAACATACTAAAAGTTAGCTATGGTTAACTAATGTTAGGCAAGCCTTACGTTACACCAATTTCTTCTTTTTTGCAAGACTAGTTGAGAAATAATTGCTGTAAAAAATTTATTCTGCTACAATACTTATCGTTAGCTTAGACTAACTCCATTGTACTCCTTGCAATCGTTCGGTCAAGGGGCAAGTGTATATAAATTTTTCAAGATATCTGTATTGATTAATACTGTATTTAAAACTTAAACTCATTGGAAATTTGAGAAATCAAGAGTAATTTTTTGAAAAGGAGAAAAACATGCCGAAAACAAATAAAGAAGAAAAACAAGCAATAATAGCAGAAAATAAACAATTTACCGCACGGGACGCGATCCAAATCGGTCTTCATGCAGCATTATTATTTTTCCTTAGCGGCTTAGTTGGCAGTATCGGGTTTGTTCCTGTTTTATATCCGGCTGCTCCATTTGTAATTGCAATCGTCTGTGGTCCTGTATTTTTCCTTTTTTTAAGCAAGGTCAGATATTTTGGCATGATCACTGCTGTCGGTACTTTACAAGGTGCTTTTCTGGCAATCACAGGACACGGAATTTATTCACTTCTAGCGGCTTTCATACTAGGTCTAATTGCTGATATTCTCTGCCGAACGGGAAATTACCGTAGCTTTAAACACTCCCTTTTAGGCTATGCAGCGTTGTCTTCCAAGACGTAAATCATCAACTTTTAACAGATTCCGTGTACAATGAACTTTTACTTTCTTTGGAAGAAAGCGACCTGCAAATACAAGAAAAAGAAGAACAGATCATTTCTTTAGCAAAAAAGCTTGCACTCGATAGTTATCTGGATGCACATCCTTTTTCTCTTTCAGGCGGACAAAAACAACGTTTGGCCTTTGCTACCGCTCTCTTAATGAATCGACCAATCCTCATTTTGGACGAACCTACATCAGGACTTGATTTAAAACACATGGTAACCATGGCAGAAATATTAACAGAATATGCCCGGGATCATCTCGTACTCCTGGCAACCCATGACCAAGAGCTGCTCCAACTGCTGAACGCAGAAATTCATGAGCTGGTTGATCCTTACCGGATAACGGAGGAACATCATAAAAGATTCTTCGGGAGATAAGAGGTAATATGTGCCGTTACTTTAAAAGGCAGACCCCGGGCATTTTAGGATTAATAAATATTTATTCTGCTGAAAGTCTTTTTCCTAAACAGTATCAGCATTTTAAAAGGACAACTTGGACACAGCTATCGGAAAAACGGCTACGACCTTAAGCGAGGTAATGATTCTTTTTACTTTCTCTGCTTGTACTAAACTTGAGAGACAAAACACTTTCGATTAAAACAACGTCATGATGCTATTTTGATCGAAAGTGTATGATACAAACAGTTATAATAAATATACAGGAAATGTATAAGCTTTTTCATTGATCGGTCTTATTTTGTTACAATTATCTATTATGAGCCCCGGCTCAATATTAAGCTTATATTTTGCAAGCACATCGAAATTTTTTGTAGGCTTTGTTGGTGCAATGCTCTTTTTAATTTCTATTGGATAAAGGCTCTTGCCTTCGATGTACAGTAAATCGATTTCTTTTTTATCGATATCCCTATAATAATAAAGTTTGTTCTGTGGATTTTGGTTGTAAGCGTAGAAATTCTTGATGATTTCGCTTACAACAAATGTCTCAAAAAATGCTCCGTTCATGGCACAGTTTTCCAACATTTCCGAGTTAGGCCATTTGCAAAGGTAGGCACAAAGCCCTGTATCCATAAAATAGAGCTTGGGTGCTTTTATTATTCTTTTTGAAATATTCGCCATATATGGTTGCAAGAGATAAATTATTCCGGATGTTTGAAGAATCGAAATCCAACGCTTAACTGTACGAACATCTATCCCGGAATTTCTGGCTATTTCATCATAATGGAGTTCTTGCGCCGTCCTCAGTGCGAGAATAGAAATGAAGTTTCGGAATTGAAGCTCACTTGATGCTGCAATGAGACTCATAACATCACGCTCTATATAAGTATTGATATATGACTTGAAATAAACATCTCTTTCAGAAATACCGGTACAAACATCCGGCATTCCACCCATAAAAATATCCTGGAATATTTCCGCCTTGGTCCTATAGTTTCTTCCCTGCTTTTCACGAAGCTGTAAGGTTTCAATTTTCGGTTCAAAATAGAGATTGTCATAACCATATTTTTCTGACTGAGAAAAAGATGCCATATCTATGATTCCGCATCGTCCTGCCAATGATTCAGCAATACCTTCTTGTAACTCAAACCTGCTCGAACCAGTCAGAATATACATCAGCTCGCGTCCTTTGCCTTCTTTCAGCCAAACCATTCTCTGTTCATCAATGTTAATCTTAATTTCATCCAAAAGACTTGGAGCTTTTTGGATTTCATCAATTATTAAGGGCCAGCCGTTGCTTTCAAGAAATAGCCTTGGATTGCTCTCGGCGAGTAACCTGTCATCTCTGTCATCAAGCGTTACTTTTTTATATTTGTCGGCAAACATCATTTCGATAGTAGTTGATTTTCCAACTTGCCTAGATCCATACACAACAACACTGGGAAAAGATTGGCTGACTTTTAAAATTGTTTCTTCCACGGTTCTTTTGATGTACATAAAAAAATACCTCCGTTAGTTAATGGAAGAATAACAAAAGTTCGCGATTAAAACAACATTGCAATGTTGTTTTGATCGCTATCCGTTTTGCCTTCTAAATTTCAGGAGACTGACTCGACTGAAACTGACCCAACCTGGACTGATCGAGCGATGTATCCAATTTTTAGAAAGGCATCCCGCATTCAGTTTTGCACCCCAAAGCACCCAAGCAGAACTTTTAATAAGTTTTAACCAAAAATAATCTTGACACACGACAGCTGTTAATATACAGTATAAACAGTTGTCTGATGCGGAGGTGCCTTGTGAATATAAAGATCAAAAACTCGAGTAATGATCCGATTTATTTGCAAATTAAAAATCAAATCAGAGATGCCATTCTGAATGGTGAATTGGAAGCCGATGAGCTCTTGCCATCCATTCGTTTATTAGCGAAAGAACTTAGAGTTAGTGTCATTACCACAAAACGTGCCTATGACGAATTGGAAAAAGATGGTTTTATTCATTCCGTACACGGTAAAGGTAGCTTTGTCGCTCCCCAAAACTTAGATTTGATTAAAGAAAGATTTCTGAAAAAAATAGAAGCAAACATGACGGAGATCTTACGTTATGCAAAATTAGCTGATGTTTCGCACGATGAGCTAATTGAAATGATTAAAACACTGGAGGATGAAAATGCAGAATGCAATTGAACTTCAAGGGTTAAAAAAAAGACTGGGTAACTTTGTTCTGGGCCCGATTGATTTAATCGTACCCAAGGGTTGTATTGTCGGCTATATCGGAGAAAACGGTGCCGGAAAAAGCACGACTATTAAATTGCTTCTCAATCTGATGCTACCTGATCAAGGTGAAATCAAACTGCTTGGCAAGGATATTCAAGAGTTTACACCACAGATGAAAAAAGATATCGCCTATGTATTTGATGACCTCTATTTACCGGAGGATATGACGTTGAAAAACGTACAAAACTTTCATCGGAAACTTTATGGTCAGGCGTGGCAAGATAAAACCTTCTCAGAACTGATTACCAGATTTAATTTGCCGGATAACAAAACTATTAAGCACTTTTCAAGAGGTATGAGAATGCAATTAGGCTTGGCTTTAGCTCTTTCCCACGGGGCAAAACTTTTACTATTAGATGAGGCAACAAGCGGTCTGGACCCGGTCATCAGGGATGATGTTTTGGATCTTCTCTTGGAATACATCCAAAATGAAGACCACACGGTACTTGTCTCTTCTCATATACTATCTGACTTGGAGAAAGTGGCAGACTATATAGCTTTTATTCACAAAGGACAGCTGCTGTTCATGGAAGCAAAAGATGAGCTGGTAGAGCAGTATGGTATCACCTCTTTGAGCAAGGAGCAGCTTGCAGAGATCGACGACAAAGCGATTATCGGCAAAAGGCCACATCAATTCGGTGTTGAAGTTATGCTGAAAAGAAGCCTGGTACCTGATGATCTTGAGCTTGAGAAAGTCAGCATTGAAGATATCATGGTCTACATGATAAAGGGGGAACGGAAATGATAGCGTTAATATATAAAGATCTGGTTGCTCTGAGAAAAGCACTCTTTTCACTCGTATTTATTATTTTTATAGTGGGCTTTATTACGGTACGACAAGGTAATATCATGACTCTTCCCCTGATGTTCATACTTGTTCCGCTGATTTTACTCGGTATGCTTTGGGGTTCAGATACTAAGTCTAACGTGGATCAATACATTATTCCCGGTCCGGTTACGCGAAGAACCATTGTTTTGAGCCGCTATGTTTTTGTCTGGATTGTCGCAGTCATCGGAACACTATTCACAATCTTACTAAAGCTGTTTCTAAGAGATGGTATATTGTTGGAGATTCCTTGGTATTTGATTGCAGTTACTATGCCGCTATTAGTTACTGCTATTTCGATGATTCAGCTCCCGTTGATGTACAAGTTCGGAGCAGAAAAAGCCAGACTCATCTTTGTTGTTCTTTATTTTGTTGTATTTGCTCTTTTCTCCTATATTGGCAGCAATAAAGAATTGATAGCTAAATTTATGGATAAGTTGATTCTACTTGATTTGAAAATAATAGGACTTGCTGTTATGGGAGTTACCCTTCTTTTGAACATTGTCTCTTTTGCTCTTTCGACCACAATTTATACTAAAAAAGAGTTCTGAGCAAAGTTCTATAATCATCTGTTTTGCCACACCCGGTATTCTGCTCAGAAATTTGATCTGTGTAAATTCCGATTCTTATAGTTGTAAATAAAACTGCACACTTTCTAAGGTTGTGCAACGATTTCATAGTACAACCTTAAATTCTGTGTATTGTTTTTTAGTAAGGAATGATCTTTATAAAAAAATCAAAATTTTATTAGCCAAGCATACTGATGCTGACACTGCCGTAGGTAGAAAGTTCCTGTGGGATACTTCCCCTTTTCTCTTAAATCATTTTAATTTATGTAATATATTTCTTTTCTTTACGTCTTATAGTGTAGAGGGAGGTAGCAAGACATATGAAAGATGAAGATATCATTTGTTTGTTTTTTCAGAGAAACGAGGATGCTATTTTTCAAACACAGAAAAAATACGGATCTTATTGTTTTGTTGTTGCGAATACAATTTTGCGGAATCAGGAAAACTCTGAAGAATGTCTTAATGATACCTGGTTAGAAACATGGAACGCCATTCCACCCCAAAAGCCAAATGCTTTGAAGTTATTTGTGGCCAAAATAACACGTAATCTTGCTTTAGATAAGTATCGTAAACAACATGCTCTGAAAAGAGGCAGAGGTGAAATTCCGTTGATTTTAGATGAGCTACAAGAGAAAGCAAACTTTACTTTTGAGGTAGCCCGCTGCAACTCCAAAAACAAGAAAAATATGGCATGGATGCAAACGCTGTTAAGTATTGAAAATTAAGCTTTCTTACCTTGAGTACAGCTCGTTCTAGTTTTGGCATTCCAAAGCAAAACTAAACCTCTGCATGAAGGGCTTAGATGATGCTAAAGTGTTATCAAGAATTCTTCAATTTTGTCAAAGGCTAATGTTGCTTTAATCCTCAGCCAATTCGCTCTTCCGGAGCGTTCTACATGATTTCTGTAATTTCGGTTTGCAAAGGTGGTTCTCACCCGTTTTCTAATTCCCTCCAGATTACTTTCCCTCATATCCGGATCATCCAGAATGTATGTTTTTATACATTCCCTCAGTCTGACCCTGTCCACAAAATCAGTCAAGTAACAAAGATCGAAAACGTCCTTGTACCTTGTTGACAATGGTCCAAACCGAAGCAAGGCTCGCAACTTTTCTGCAAAGATTTGTTCTTTTGAATTGATGAGAAGACTCGCACCTTCTTCATCCATACAGACATCAAAGCAGTATTCTTCCTGTTCAATCTGCATGTTCTTATGTACACCAAGGTCAATTTTGCTTGTGAATGAATGGCCGCTATCATCACTGATGTGAACGTATACTCGTTTCCCGCGGTACTCCTGTTGAGAAAGCTCTTCAATTGTTCCCGTAATCTTGATAGATATTCCTTCAAGGCAATTCAGCTTTTCGATAAAGCGACGTATAGAATCTTCTTCAAGAGGATATCTAACAAAATCCAGATCCATGTCTTGTGTGGCACGTCTCACATTACCCGTAATACTTCGCATAACCACGCCACCTTTGATAGTTACGTTTTGGCTCAAATGGCTTTCGGCAATCGCTGTCAGAATAATGTCCTGGCAGACCCTCGCCTCAGCATTCGCTTCTGAGAAACCTTCTTTTTTAAATTCTTCAGTTAGCCATGCGAGATTCACCATTACAAAACCTCCGACTGCAATGTTTCTAATATCTTGTTACTCTTAGGAGCTGCTAAAGCAATGTCCTGAATCTTTTGAATATTCAGGCTCAGAAGAATCCGTCTGTAGCTCAAAATGAGTTCTTTGTAGTAATCGTACGACAACTTCGATTTGTATCTCAAAAGTTCAATAAGCATCCGTTCTCTACTATAGATGCGGATACTGTAGCCTTTGTAATCCATCTGCTCAATTCCGATCTCAAAAAAACTGTCCTCGACAAAGTATTGTTTCACACGCTTATCTGGGATTTTTGCTGCGTCTCTAGTCGTAGCCAGATCATAAACATCAGGAATTACATCGGTGATACCATATACATAGAATGCGCTGTTCATAGTGATGGTTGCTTGAGGATACTTAAAAGACAACAACGCTATCTCCGGTACATGTTCTTTCAAGGAGTAAATACCCTTTTCCAGACGGAAGAGTTCACCGGCTTCTACTTTCTGCTGTATGAAATAATCAGAACCATATTTTTGTAGACACTGTTCTCTTGTCAGCATAAAAGGCACTCCTTCTTTCGTATTACCATCCGCAATACTTCTGGTTTTGCGGATGGTAATCTAAATTATGTTCTTCAGTAAGATATTTGTCAAGGAAGATTAATACCAATAAATATATTTAGTATTTCTTTCCGTAATTAAAATATATTTTTACTTATCAGGATTTATACAAATATCTCTTCTGATCCATAATTTTTCAGAGCTTCGGCTAGCGGATCATTCACGAGCTTATTTACTACCTTTTTTGATCTGCTTCTATTTGTTCTCTAATATAAGTTTCAAAAATATTGTGTCATATTCGGGAGGATTTGCGTTTTATAAAAATTGCTGTGTTCTTCGCAATAATATACAAGCTGTCAGGTATTGTTTAGTTCGCTTAATGGTTTAATTCGATTAATGTTTTAAATCCACATATCTATCACATAATCTGTTTATCACCTCATGATCATGACATACCAAAATCATTGGGGTTTGACCTTTTAAGTTCATTATCAGATCGCATATCTCATATTTGGTTTTTTCATCTAAGCTGGAAGTAACTTCATCGAGCAGGATAATTTCCGAGCCTCCTATAAGAGCCCTGGCAATAGCCAGTCTTTGCAATTGACCGCCGGAAAATTGATCAGGGAATTTTCCCGCAATTTCAGCTAATGAAAGTCCCACTTTTCTTAAAATATTATCCAGATCAGATTTCGATTTTTTTACCCTTTTCAGAGCTTTGCCTATCTTTACTGCAGGATTAAATGAAGTTTTGGGATCTTGGGGAACATAGGCGAGCATTTGTCTTTCAAGCTTAGATCTGTCCTTGTAAAATGCTTCTATTCTTTTTCCTTTTAAAAATATTTCTCCGCTGATAGCCGGCCATAAACCGAGTATGGATTTAATCACTGTTGTTTTGCCGGAGCCTGACTGTCCTGTCAGCCCCAGGATTTCACCTTCATATAAACAAAATGAAAAATCTTTTATCGGCGGATTGTTAAGAAGCGGAGCCTTAGCTGTTAAATTCTTGACTTCTAATATGATATTATTCTTATTTGGATTTGATTTGTTGTTTACTGATAACTCTTCTTTATTTGGCTCAAGTTCAAGTACTTCCAGCTTACCCTTGGTTAATATATAGTGCTTAGCGGATAGACTATCAGCGACATACTTATCATGAGTAATAGTTATCACGGTCGCTTGCAATTCACTGATCAGCAGATTGAGTAATTCCAGAACCTGCTCTCTCGTGTTTTCATCTAGTCCCGATGTGGGTTCATCTAAAATGAGAAGTTTCGGCTTTCTTAATAGTATTCTGGCCAGGGCAACACGTCGTTTCTGACCGCCGGAGAGTTCTTTGGGATATTTATTTAAAAACTTTTCATCCACCGGCAAATTGAACTTTTTAAGTATTTCTTTACATTCTTTATCAAAAATTTTCTTGTTGACGGCTAATTCTTTGAGAATGCACTTAATTTTCATGGTCGGCGTCAAGCTTGCTGCAGGATCTTGATCGAGATGTCCTATTTTGCTGCGAATGGTTTGTAAGTCCTTGCTTTTTGAAAGCAAGCCGTTTTTGATTACTAAATCATCGTCGATCTTAATCGTTGCGGATTCTAAAAACAGTCCCTCGCTTATTTCACCAAGCAGGGCAAAAGCCAAGGTCGATTTTCCTTCTCCGGACTTTCCTAATATACTGATTCTTTCGCCTTTTTCTACAGTTAAGTTCAATTCGTCTAAAATTTGTTTCTGTTTATTAAAGATTGATAATTCTCTGATTTCTATCATGTTCTTTCGGCCTCCATGGAATCTACAAAAAAACTAAGCGGAGCAGAGAGTAGAATAATCGCTGCCAAAGGTGCCAGCGAACCCCAAGGGTTCAAGGAAAAACCGGGCAAATTTTCAGCGACCATCTTCGGCCACAAAAACGATGAACTATCTAATTGTGAACCTATAAAAGTCACGGAGGAAATCATATATATGGCTGAAATAAAGGAAGAGGACGTGTCTGTTAAAATATTCTTTGACAGGATAGGTATTATTTCTTGAAACATAACTTTTATTTCATTTTCTTCTCTGAGCTTGGCATATTCATAAAAGGGAAGGTGAAATAAGGGTCTGATATTGCTCTCATAATAGCGTGAAGTAAAAGGCAGAGAAAGTACAGTTGAAATAGGTATGATGGCATATATCGAACCGGAAAAAGCATGATAGACTGCTAAAGATACGACAATAGCCGGAATTACCAGAAGTACATCTAAGCTAAATCTTAAAACTTTGCTGAATTTCTTTTTCCTTGCCAAGTAGACACCTAAAGCTATACCTAAACACCTTGAAAAGACAGCAGTCAATAAAGATGCCAAAAGTAAATCTTTTCCTCCGAGCATGAGTTGGGGTAAAATTGGCCGGCCTATATAATCGTATCCCAGATTTAAGGGGCCTCCTATCCCAAAAGCCAAGCTTTGGCTGGTAAAAGGATCATTAATTAAGCCAATAAAAAAGGGACTGATCGACACTATAAGAGCAATAATTAAAAATAAAGAAAGCCAAAACTTTGCTTTTCTTGTCATACAATTTCCTCTTCTCTGATACTTCTTCCGGCTAAAAGATCCGCTAAGGTATAAAAAATGATAGTGATAACTATCAAAAAGCTGCCTATACCCATAACAATAGGTGTTTCCCGGGAATATACAGCCTGAATAAGGGTATAGCCCATTCCGGGATAGGAAGTCAGGGTTTCTACAACCATACTGCCGGCTAATAGATAAGGAACAGTCGATGCCATAATCTGAGCAATTCCCGGTAATGCAGAGGGTAATAAATGAACAAATAAGACTCTGTTCTTACTTAAACCTGCTAAAAAAGCCTCTTTTACATAGGAACTCTTGGCATAACTTTCTATCATCACCCTTAAATGTCTGAACATGGATACAGAACAGATAATCCACAGGCATAGTGACGGCATAAGCATTGATACCGGATTTTGCCAAACTGTCAGCCCCGGTCCGGGAACAGAAAGGACAGGTAAAAGCTTAAGTTTCATACATAAAAGCATGATAGCCAATACAGTTAAAACAAATTCGGGCAAAGCAGATAAAATCACTGCGGTTTTTGTCAGTAACCTCGAAAAAGTATTTTTATAATATCCTGAATATACAGCCAAAGGAATGGTTATAAAAACCAGTCCGGCAAAAACAATAAGTGCAAGACTTAATGAAGATATAAGGGGTGTCTTAATAATGTCGGCCACATTTTTCCCGGATAAAAGACTCTTGCCTAAATCTCCAAGACAAAAACCTCTCAGCCATCTAAAAAATCTTTCTGATAAAGGTCTGTCAAGACCCATCTTTTGCTGTAATGCCGCCACAGCTTCAGGACCTTCTTTGCCTACTTTATTAGTTGCGGCATCGCCCGGCAATATTTCCATTAATAAATATAAGACAAAGATTGCTAAAAACCATAAAAACAGTATTTTAAATGTAGTTAAAACAAGCTTCACCAAGGAAGCTTGTTTTAGCTTTTCAGGAATTTTATTCTTCATAGTATTTTATTTTTCCGGCACAAAGGTCGCAGTGGCAAGCCAAGGTACCGATTGGTTTGTTTCAGTCTTAAGTCCTTTACGCTGAGCGGAGATATCTTTCTGATAACCCCAGATCAATTCACCACCGTTCTCATGAATATCTTGAGAAATATTTTTAATATATGTCGCTTGCTCCTCTTTATCATTTGTGGTGATTGCCTTTTTAAAGCTTTCTTCGGTAAGGTCGGAGTAATATCCGGAAACATTGTAGGGCGAATCTTTTAAGACTTGGGATCTAAACTCTGCCAGAGGTGTACGATTCATCCAATAGAATGTAAAGGCAGATTTTTGATATAGTTCACCCATTTGAGCAAAGAACGTTTGCGGATCCAATTCTTCAACCGTGACATTTACTCCGACATCCGCAAAGTCTTGAACCATCATTTTGGTCGCATTAGTTAAGCCCGGTATAGTATCTGATGTAACAATGGTAATTTCCGTGATACCTTTCTCTGCGAATATTCGCTCAGCCTCTTCCTTATCCATTTTTATCTGTTCAATATCTTCAGGATAAGTAGCAAAGCCCTTGCCCAACATGTCATTGCCAATTTCACCATATTCACCCAAGAGGGTTGTGACCAACTTTTCTCTATCCACAGTCAGTTTGGCAGCATATCTTACTTCAGGATCATCAAAAGGCGCAACCCTTGTATTCAAAACCAACTCCAAGGCTGTTGCTCCATCTAAAGAACCCTCCTGTAATTCAATACCGTCTTCCTGTGAAAGAATTTGAACTGCCGCTGCGTCAAGACCCCAGGCATAGTCTATTTCTCCTGTCTGCAAGGCTCTTGCCTTGGAAGCAGAGTCAGGGATATTCAAAAGTGTCACTTCCGGAATGGCAGGTTTTCCGGCATAATATTTTTCGTTGGCTTTTAATACATATCCCGTTTGCGGATCACCTTTATCATAAACATAACCACCTGCACCGATACCGTCAAAAATTCCTCCCTTAGCTACAGGTGACCACATTGCGAGTACAGATTCTATAAAATCGGATATCGGCTCTTTTAAAGCAAGTGTAGCTTGATTACCCTCAGCTGTTGTTTTGTCAAAATCAAGATTTCCGTACATAGATTGGTAATGCGGTGCTGCAGCAATATATTGCAGTGAATCGATAATATCCTGTCCCGTTACTTCAACGCCATCAGAATATACCAGTCCTTCTTTCAAGGTTACGATATAAGCATCTAATGTTTCATTTGCTTCTATCGATTCTGCCATTCTTAAGGTCGGACCGTCATAATGCATACTTACTAACGAATCATAGATGGACATCATCAGCAACATTCCACCCGGCGATGTCACCGTAGTCGGATCAAGAGTATCATCCGGGCTAAATAGCGCTCCCACTTTTAACGGTGCAGATCCCTCGTCTTCTTGATGTATTTCGTCTTCCTGTTGTATCTCGTTTTCTTGCTGCATTTCATCTACTTGCTGTGTTTCGTCTTCCTGTTGAGCTTCATCTTCTTGCTCAGTTTCATCGCCTGTAATTTGTGGCTTTTGTAGTATATCATCTACATCTTTGCCCTCTTCTGTTTCTGTTTTCTGTCCGCAAGCACTTAGCAAAAGGACTATGACCAATAACAAACTAATAATCGATTTTTTCATTTTCTTTTCTCCTGTATAATAATTAAATCTTTTTTATAACTTTTTGATAAATTAATAACTGTAATCGCCAGTACTAATACATCGAGCAATGGCTGTGAATACCATATCCCCATATTTCCGTAGAATTTAGGCATTAAGAGAATCATCGGAACAAATAATATTACCTGTCTTAACATGACCAACAAACCTGCTGTTTTCCCATCTCCTATTGATTGGAAATATGTCACTGTCATGATTACAATCCCATAGCTTATAAAACTTGAGAAGAACACTCTGAAATAGTTGATTCCTTGGTTTAAAACCTCATCTTTTGCACCGAACAGTACAAATAGTTTTTCAGTAAAGATAATGGATGGTAACCAAAATATTGCCGCTAAAACTGTAGAGCTGATTAAGAATGTTTTCATGATCTCTTTGACCCTTAAATATTGTTTAGCACCGTAATTTGTGCCTACTGCAGGTTGTAAACCCTGGCTCATTCCCCAAATCGGGATGAAAGAGAAGGCTTGTGTCTTCATGCATATTGCCATTACGATTCCGCTGATCTCACTTCCGTATATAAAAGCTTGCTTGTAATATAGAGTTTGTTGAACTATGGAAAGAACCTGCATTAACATTGCAGACAAACCTACGCTGAATACTTCCTTCGAGATGGTTTTATCATAGTTTACCTTTTTGATTTTTACCGTTTCACTTTTTGATTTGAAATGCACAAAGGTAATGACAGCTTGTATGAATTGAGCTGAAATTGTCGCTATAGCGGCACCTTCTATGGCTCGGTCGCCCATGGCAATCATTAATATCGGGTCCAATATTATGTTGATTAATGCTCCCGCACCCATGATTAACATTGCCTTTTTCATCAATCCCTGACCACGCATCAGCATATTTGCACTTTGCATAAAATTAACAAAAATAGAACCGATGAAAATTACCCTGATATAACGAATTGCTAATCCTTTTATTTCTTCGGTTGCATTGACCAAATCAAAATAATAAGGTGAAAAAATGATTCCCAAAACTGTAATTATTGCTGATAACAGGGCGATCCAGAACAATAAATTGTCCATTATTTTACTTATCGTTTCTTTATCGTTTTTTCCGATTGCTCTACTTAGTACTGAAGCTGACCCCACTCCGATTAAAGTTGAGATTCCGGTGTTCAGTAAGGTCAGGGGTGTGGATACGGAGATGGCTGTCATTGCTTGCTGACTGATAATATTTCCTGCAAAAATCCCGTCCGCTAAAGGATATAATCCCACTACCACCATTCCGATAATTGCCGGAACGGATAATTGCAGCATCAAACGAAAAGGCTTTTTAGTTAATAGATCTTGTTTTACATTTTGTTCTTGCTTCATCTTTTATACTCTTTTCTAAAACTTATAGACTTCAATTGATTTGTATCAAACCAATTGCCATTGAGAAGCACTGATTCTGTAATTCCAGAATTTTTTGTAGGCTCCCTCCTTTTTAATCAGATCGTCATGCATACCATATTGTTCGACTCTCCCATCTTCTGACAAAACAACGATCTTATCTGCCGTCTGAATAGTTTCCAGTTTATGAGCGATGACGAGCAGAGTGGCATTCTTCCGTAATTCCTCCATGGACTTGACAATATGAGCTTCATTTTCGGCATCTAAGGCACTTGTTGCCTCATCTAACAGGACGATCGGAGATTTTTTCAGAAGTGCCCTTGCGATAGACACTCTCTGTCTTTCACCACCGGAAAGAGAAGAACCACCCTCTCCCACACGGGTTTTCCAACCGTCGGGCAGGCGATCTGCAATTTCTGTTACGCCGGCCAAATCACAAGCTCTCTGAATTTCTGCCTCGCTTGCAGCCGGATTACCCATCCTGATGTTGTCCAACAAGCTTTCGTTAAAGAGGTAAACGTCCTGGAAGACCATGGATAGCTGACCCATCAGTTCACTTGTAGTTAAATCCCGGACGTCTACTCCGCTGACCTTAATACTTCCGTGATCTACGTCATAGAATCTGGCGATCAGATGTTCAATCGTCGTTTTACCTGAACCGGATGGTCCGACTAAGGCACACATTTCTCCGGGTTTTACGCTAAAGCTGATATCGTTTAAGACCACATTTTCTTTGTCATATGAAAATTTGACATCTTCCAGTTCAATAGACCCGATCTCTTGGAAGTCTTGTGAAACATCAACTTCTTTCAACTCTTGCGTATCCATCAAGCTGTCAATACGATCCATTTGCTGACGTCGTTCTTCCGTTCCCATAACATTGCCCGAAACATCTTCCAACATCTTAGAAAAGCTCAAGACCATACCGATACAGGCAATCGCTGAAATGGCATTAAGGGAACGGTTTATGGCAAGAGCTACAATGAGAATAATAGAAATGGTGACAAGCATTTGTTTTGCTATGCCGCCGATAAGATTTCCCAGCGACTGCCAAGCAAGGGACTTTCTGCCAATCACATCCGCTTGAACAAGTGATGAAGATAAGGCTTCATAATTATTGGAAGCGTGACAAGCTCGAAGTGCTCCTTGACATTTGGCAAATTCCACCATACGTGAGGCGACCTCTTCTTCAGTCGGTTCGCTCATTGCTTTACCTTTGTTAAGCAAGAACTTTGACAGATTGAGAATCAAGAGATAGACGGGAATTCCTAAAGTCAATAATAATCCCAATCGGTAATCCCATACCCATGATAATATAGCTATAATTGCCAAAGAAGCTATCGTTCTGAAATTCTTGTAAAGATAATGTGCTGCAACAGAGGCTAAATTCATCATTTCCGCTGTAACCATCCGAGATAAGATACCGGCTGTATCGGCTTTGAACGTGCCTAAAGGCAGTTTGGAAATCTTATCGCCTACCTGTGATGATGTACATCATGCATAAAGCCCAATGCTCCGAGATATGCTGTTTTTTGACCTATAAAATCGATGATTATCGACAATAGCCCGACACCGAGGAGAATGCCCAGCCAAGCCCAAAAAGAAAATCCGAAAACCGGTTTGTTTTCTGCCAAAGAGACAAATGCAGGCATAATAATCATCAACGCAAGCCCGTTCAACACCCCCGAAATCAAGCCCAAAGCATAACCGATTTGCACTTTGTGCCAATGTATCTCGGACATGTATCTTTTAAATCTGAAAAATAAAGATCGCTTTTTCATTTTATAACCACCTCATGTTTTGTAGATTGTTTGAGCAGAGCTCTGTAATGAGCATTACCGAGCAGTTCTTCGTGACGACCCTCATCACTGATTTTTCCGTTTTCCATAATGATTAATTTATCTGCTCCTTGAATTGCTCCGGGTCTATGAGCAATAACCAAAACGGTTCTGTCTTTAATTAAGTAAGATAAAGCTTTTTGAATTTCCGCCTCCGATTCCGGATCGGCAAAGGCGGTAGCTTCGTCTAAGAGTAATATCGGTGCATTGATTAAAATCGCCCTGGCGATAGCCATCCTTTGTTCCTGACCGCCTGAAAATTTTGTATCAGTTCCCAAAACGGTATCGTAACCTTTTGGCAGCGTTTCAATGTAGTCATGGATCTGGGCTGCTTTTGCCGCTTTGACCATGTCCTTATAACTTGCATCGGGTCTGCCTAAGCAAATATTTTCTCTAATCGAAATATTAAGAAGTTGGGCATCTTGCAGAAAAAAGGCAACTTGATTGTATAATGTGTCCTCACTCATATCCTTGATGTCTGCTCCGCCAATTTTTACAGAACCTAAATCGGGATCGTTAAATCTTGCAATTAAGGTAGCGAGCGTTGTTTTTCCCGAACCTGAAGGACCGATCAAGGCACTGACCGTGCCTTGCGGAAGTTTTAAATCAACGTCTTTCAGGGCTTCTGTTTCGCCGTAAGCAAAAGAAACATTTTCAAACTCAATCGACGAGTCTGCAGGTTCTTTGTCAAGTTTGGTTTCAGGCAGTGTTTTCAAATCCAAAACATCACACAACCGCACACCTGCAGATCCTGCCAATTGGTATGCCCAGGCAATGCTTGACAGGGTAATCAAAGTTTGCGGGAGTTCCAAGGCAATTAATGTTGTAGTCAGAACTTGAGCCATATCGACATAACCGGCATTGATCAGCAAGGCTCCGCCTCCTAAATTGACCAATAAAAGTACCGGGATCGATATCCAAGACAAAGCTAAACAGGATGACGATACTAGTGGAATGCACCAGTTATGATAAAATTTAGTAAATTCATCCGCCGCATCCAAGTAATTTCTATGTGCTTTTCCGGCTCTGCCGAAGGCTTTGACTACAGTAATTCCCGAAACGAACTCCACCATAGTTGAAGAAACTTTTCCGAGCTTTGTGTCCATCTCGGCTGTTTTTTCGGACATCCCTTTCATAGAATGACCATAAAACAACACATGGATCGGAATCGTCGCAATCGATAGAAGCCCTAAACGCCAATCTACATAAAAAGCGTAAATTAAAAGCGACAAAGGTGTGACAACCGCATTCAATTGATCAATCGGTCCATGGGCGATTATAGTATGCACAGTTTGTGTGTCGTCCTGAACCGCCTTGCGAATCAGTCCCGAATTAGATTCGCTAAACCATGATAGAGGAGCTTTGGACATTCTTCCGACAATTTGTCTTCTTAATATATTTCTTAACTTTAAATCTGCAAAGTGAGTTACAAGCAGAGAAGTGAAATAGAGAAATGTTTTTAATGAGAAAAACAGAATAAGCAACCTGCAGGCATTCCATATCTCCAGCCATTGCATTTCACCCAACCGATAGGATGTAATCAGTAGTCTGCCGATTTCCGTCAATGCCACATAAGGAGCGATTGACAAGATCCCGGACAAAACAGTTAAAATTTGCGCAAAGAAAATACGCCCCCGCACCGGGACTCCAAGTCTTTTTAGTGCAGATTGTCCTGCTTTGGACTTTTGTTTATTGTTAATATCTTGATTTTCTTTCGACTTTTTACCAGCCTTATTCGACTTTTTATCAGCCATGAAAGAACTCCTTCCTAAGCCTCAACAGTGCTTCATCGGTTAGTCTTTGCTAACTCGTGTTTAAAAAAACACTCTACTTTTCTTTGTCGTAATACTCAAAGTAGAGTTTAATTACTTCAATAAAGAATTTTCTGTTTTTAACAAAAATTTCTCTGGCATCAAGGATTTCACATCCCAGCATAATTGTATTCATAAAGTACATCATAAAATCTGTAGCAAAACATTCGAAATCTCCAATACTTGCATTTGTCATGTCTGCATGAGTAAGATCAAGTGTTTCTTCAACTAAAACAGGGTACAAGTCTCTCAGTTCTGTATTATTTTTAAGAGCTTGCAAATAGATGACATATACGCTCATCAAGTCACTTTCATCCAGCATTTTGTCAACCAACATTTCAGCCAATGCCTGCTTATCAAGTCCTCCGGAATAATTTGCCATGAATTCATTCATTTTGGACACACGATATGACATACCTTCTCTCATCAAGTCATGCAAAATATCTACGGTACTTTTGTAATAATAATAAAAACCGCCTTTAGACAAAGAAGTTTCAGCTATGATGTTCTCCATAGTTGTGGCGCTGAAACCTTTAGCTATAAATACTTTCTTAGCTGCGTCTAAAATTTCTTTTTTTCTGATTTCTTTGATAGTTGGTTTTCTTTTTTCCAAAATATTGCCTGCTTTATCTTTTGTTTTTCGACGCCAACGTCGATTTCTGTTTAATGTTAGCACCGCCTAACATATTTGTCAATACTTGTTTCTTCTTGTCCTATATGTATAGATATCACATGGTCTCGGTACTTTGTTCCGGATCGCAAGACGTGAAAGACAAATTTATGTAAATTTACTCAAAGTTAAAAATTTATTGCCCAGATAAGGGATTGCTCTTTTATCATGACTGACACTGAGAACTGTTAAATCTTTGTCAGATTTTTGCTTTAGTAGTCTTAAACCGCAAAGTAATTGTTCCAGACTGTCTGTATCCAGCCCGACGGTAGGTTCATCTAAAAACAAAATTTCCGGTTCATTCGCTATTATGCAAGCAAACCCTAATTTTCTTTTTTGTCCTTCACTCAAACTTAACGGATGGCGTTCAAGCATCTTATCGAATCCGAAAAGATCGATTAATTGTTCGACAAATTCTCGAGATTTTGAATTCAAATAAAGCTCGTCTTTTACTCGCGGCATAAAGAGTTGATAGTCCGGATTTTGCAGGACATAACCGATTTTCTTTCTTTTCTTTCTTTTGTTGAATAAAGATGAAATACTACCTTCACTTGGTTTTTCAAAACCAATTAACAGTTTAAGTAATGTTGTTTTTCCGCAACCGTTTTCTCCTAAAATAACCCATTCCTCTCCTCTTTTTACTTGCCAGGAAAAATTATTGAACAAAAGGCAATTATCTATATGATAAGTCATGTTTTTTACAGAAAATATAGTTTCTGCATCTTTATCATTTGTTGCAATTTCTGCTGTCCATTTTTTTTGTTGTGGAATCACACAAAGATAGGTTTGATACTCTTTTATATTTTCCCATATCTCTATTTTCATATCTACGTTTTCAAGATCACTTTTTACACAGGAAAATACTCGATCAACATATGGCAAAACTAATTCTTGACGATGCTCAATTAAAACTACGGTATAATCTTCTTGTTTAGCTAATTTTCTCAATAATGTTAATAATTCTATTGCCGAATTAGCATCCATGTTGGCTAAAGGTTCGTCTAAAAGCAGGATTTTTTGCTCCATTGCTAAGGTACATGCCGTAATTAATTTTTGTTTTTCACCGCCTGATAATGTAGCTGTTTTACTGTTGGCAACTAAACCGGTCATCTTTAATAAAGCAGTCAGCTTTTCCCGCATCTTCCGAGGCGATTTTCCAAGGTTTTCCATGGGAAAAACTATTTCATCCGACACTTCATCGAAAATAATTTGTTCTCTTGGATTCTGAAATACACTGCCAACCAATTTTGTGCGTTCACGAACCGTACCGTCCGTAATCCTTTTGCCTTGTATATAGATATCTCCTCTGACATGAGCTTTTTTCAAATTAGGGATAACACCATTAATCGCATTCATCAATGATGATTTACCGCAACCGGAAGGACCGGCAACCAAGATAAATTCACCAGATTCGATTTGAAAATTGAGATCTTTAAATATCCATTGTTTATCTGCATCGGATTTTATTTCAGTTAATTCATCGGATTTTATTTGAGTCAAATTATCAGATTTTCCTTCAGTCAAATCGTAGGATAAAGATAGATTTTTTATTTCTAAGGCAAAACTCATCTAAAACCTCCGAAAAAATAAATAGATATAAAATGTTAAGCAGGCAATAAAAATGCAAGAAAAAACCAAATCTCTTCTTTTAAAACAGATAATCTCAAATGAACTACCATCTACTTCTGTAGAAAATCCTCTTGTTTCTAATGAAATTGCCAAACCCTCAGAAATGCTTAACACTCGTATAATCAGAGGAATAAAGAAAGCTCTGCCCCATAAAATAGGTGTTTCAATAAAACGTATACCTCTTAACGTAATGGCTTGTCGGATCTGCCTCATTTCTTCCCGAAATATTTGTATAAACCTGATGACAATTAAAAGTCCTAAACTAATCCAGCGCGGAATATTTAATTGATTGAATGCACGAACAAGATTAATCGGTTTAATACTGATACTGAGTATGGATGCCAGACCTAAAGCAAGTACTCGATAGAAAGCATATAAAACATCTGATTTATTGCCATTGATAATTGTCAAACCCGCCATTATTAATCCAAAAATCAAAATAAACGGGATTGTCTTGATGATAATCTTTTCAAATCTGAATAGTAAAAAAAGAATAAGAAAAGTTATCAAATAAAGCCAAAACCAAACCTGTTTGACAAAAAGTAAGCCCATTACAAATAATAACAGGCTGTAAACCAATGATAAAATCGGATGAATCGCATGGCTTTCTTTACACATATACAAACCTATAATTTACCTGTATGCAAACCTATAATTTACCTGTATGCAAGCCTATAATTTACCGGCTTTTGCTAGTTCATTTGAAATTTTGTTGCCGATAAACGCACCTAATAATCCTAATGCTGCAGCACCCAGAACAAACAGAATAAAAGTTATCGGATTTCCGACTTGCTCCGTAATTGTTCTGCCTTTTGCCAAAATATTGACTACAGCCGTCGTCGGTATTGTGAAAAACGAAAACAATCCGGCACTAAAGAGAATGGCTTTTTTATTTTCATAGCTTTTAAAGAGAATTAACGCCAAACTCTCTGAAAGAAGTGAAGCAATCAGTTGATTAAAGAACATAACCGGTGCCATTAACAAAAGCACTAAACCGGAAAATATACCGATTATAGTCAGCGATCCGCTTTTTTCTACTTTGCGTAAACCGATGGATGTGAACAAAGCAAATGGTAATGCCATAGCGAAGGCTTGCGCTCCCAATTTTGTTACTGTCATAACAAGTGGTGCAATCGGTCCGGAAGCTAATAATGTAACAGCTGTAATTACCGCTAAAAAAACAATATCTTTAATTGTAAAAGCTTTAAATTCAATTTTCTTCATCCCTCTACTCCTTTATTTTCCTCTCTTGTCATATTTTTAATTTTGTTTTTATTCTTTAGAAGATTTTTTATAAATCGCCAAGTATACATCGGATGTTTCCACATGATTTTTTTACCGGAATACCGCATAATCGGAAGCATTTTTTCCTGGTCCTCTTTTCGATAACACATTGTCGGACATTCATGACAAAATGTTTTATAGGTACTGTGAGGGCATCTCTCAGTATGCTGAAAAGCCTTATCTATCAACTCATAACAATTAGCGCACAATCGATAATGTGTAATCCGCTTTTCTTTCGAAATCCAGTCTTGTATTTCTTCAGGAAACTCCAATTTTGCAATCGGAACTTTTTCACTTTCTGCCGCATGATGATCTTGACAATACATTGCTGCCATCAGAAAGAAAATTTGCTTTTCAAATTTCTTTTTCGCCTTCTCTTCCTTTTTATCTACAACCAACTTTTTTCTTAAATTCGGAAATTGTTTATATTGCTTGCTCATGAACTTTTCCTATTCCAACATTTGAATGACACGATCGCAAATTTTAAAACAACTTGCTCGATGACTAACCATAATAATTGTTTTATCCGCTTGATTACGTTTTAACGCATTCAAAATAATATTTTCATTTAATACATCAAGATTGCTGGTTGGTTCATCTAGCAGCAAAATTTTCGTATCTTCTAAAAAACATCTTGCCAGACCAAAACGTTGCCTTTCCCCTGCCGAAAAATTATCACCTAATTCTGTCAATGTAGTATCTAAACCATGCGGCAAGCTTTCCACAAATTCCAGAATGGATGCTTTCTTCAGAGCGTCTTTTAGCACTTGATCTGTCGCATGCGGTTTTGCTATCAATAAATTGTCCCTGATTGTTCCCTCGAAAAACTCTGTGCTTTGCGTCATGTAGCTGATATTGTGCCATAGAGATTGAGTGTTTATCTCTTCGACAGGATGACCGGCGACGAATATTTCACCTTGATACACAGGCCAAAAATACATAATCAATTTCAGCAAAGTCGATTTGCCGCAACCACTTTCACCCTGAATGCCCAATACTTCGCCCGGTGAAATTTCCAAATTGAAATTTTGCAAAACCGGTTGCTCATCATAAGCAAATGTCAGATTTTCGATCTTAATAACGGGATCTGCAATATCATTTGCAAGATTTAAATCAACTCCGTCTGTCACTTCATTGACCACCGGCTCTTCCTCCAACAGATTAAGGACACGTTCACCACACGCTAAGGATTGGGATAAACCATTACCGAGTGATGCAACATTTGCTATCGCAGGAAAACTGAAGAAAATACCGAATGTTAATGGTAAAAGAATGGACCAGGCAAGACCTGTTTTTATACCGATCAAGACAACAATACCGGTTGTTAATACGGCAATCGTATCTTCTAAAGCCAATAAAAGAGCCAATTGTTCAATTAAATATGCTTGCTTATCAACTAATGATTGATTTGACTTTTGCACAAGACGAATTGCTTTGTCGCGATAAGCAAATTGCATAATTTCAGTAATACCACGTAAAATATCTAAGAAAATATTATTCAAGCTGCCAATTTCTTTACGCAGTGCACGTCCCGTATTTTTTGCCCATTTAGAAAAAATCAGCGGTAAACCAACTCCCATAATTAAGTATGCAAGAAGTGTTATTAAAGCAATGATCGGTGAAAATATTGCAATCAGAACCAGATAAATGCTGCCGCAAATAATGGCTATTGATATTGGAGAAATAGTATGAGCGTAAAAAACTTCAATTAATTCAATATCGCCGGTTATCATCGAAATCAATTCGCCTTTATTGCTTCCTTCAATTTTTGCCGGAGCAAGTTTTCTGACTGCAGCAAATACTTTGTCGCGCAACATGCGTAAGACTTTAAAAGCGACTAAATGATTCATATATTGCTCTAAATATCTGGCAATCCCTCTAATGAACGCAAAAATCGCCATCAGCCAAACGCATTTTGTGAAAGATAAACTAACAAGGCCGGCTAATTGAACAATTAGTAAAGCTGCTGTGACCGCGATACCTGTACTTGAAAGAAACGAAATAATACCGGCAATAATCGCAATAATTAAATCCGAAAGTTCTTCCTTGGCTAAAACCATTAAATCAAGCATGATTCGTAAGGAATTTCTTTTTCTCATAGATTGACTCCTTCAAATCGCTTTTGACCTTGCCACATTTGCTGATAAACACCTTGCCTATTGATTAATTGCTCGAAATTACCTTTCTCAACCAGTTTGCCGTCATCTAAGACATAAATATTCTTGGCATTTTTACCGGCATATAAACGATGAGATACAAGAATAACAATATTCTCTTTTGCTATTTCCTCCATTACTTGCAGAATAATCGCTTCACTTTCCACATCAATGTTGGAACTGGCTTCATCAAAAACATATACTTGGGCATCATGCAAAATCGCCCTTGCCAAAACAAGACGTTGTTTTTGTCCGCCGGAAAGATTACTGCCTCCGGATTTAATTTTTAAATCGAGACCTCCGCGTGGTTCAACTTCGTCATAAAGCTGAACAGTTTTAAGCGCATTGATTAATTCTTCATCTGTTGCAGTTCTTTTTCCCATTAATAAATTTTGGCGAATCGTTTGTTCAAAAACATGAGCATCATGTGCAATACGAATCATGTTTTCCGTAATAGATTGTTTTTTATAGACCTGATATGAATTTTCTCCCCAAAAAATCGCTTCTTCGCCACCATCAAGTTGTCCAGTCAGCAAACGTACCAGAGTTGTTTTTCCAGAACCGGATGCACCGACAATTGCTGTATAACCGTTAATTGTGAATTCTGCATTAATTGCATCTAAAACCTTGCGCTCACTATTCGGATAAGAAAAGGTAAGATTTCTTACTTTTATGCTATTTGTATTTTTTTCTATTTCATTTTTGTGTTTTTCATCCTGTTCCGGCAAAGCAAAGAAATCAATCAGATTTTTACCTGCTGCTACACCTGTCATCGCAACATGAAAACTTGAAGTTAAAGTAATCATCGGACTGAAAGCTTCCAGCGATATAAACACTAAAACGACCATTGGCATAATACTTTGGGCTGTAAAGGAAATATTCGATAAACCAAGTGCTATTAAAGCAACACTTCCGCCATAAGCAATCCATTCGATTAAAGTGATCGAATTTAACTGCATCCTCAAAATATTCATTGTTTCAATGCGAAAGTTTTCTGATTTCTCATGAATTTCTTCCGCTCTTTTTTCATCTGCAGAAAATATTTTCAGGGTTGTCATACCTTGTAAACTATCCAAAAACAGTTGACCTACATCTTGATAACTGCCCCAATATTTTTTCTGTTTCCGACTGACCATCTCTAAGATCGCTTTCAGCATCAGAGGAATAATCGGAGCAAGAATCAAGAATAAAATAGCTGATTTTCGGTTAATAGAAAATAATACGCAAAATGTTACTAAACTCATACCGAAGCTGCCAAAAAATTGCGGCAAGAAACGTCCATAATAATTTTCCAACTGTTCTATAGTATCCGAACCCATATTGATCATATTGGATGTAGATGTGTAATTCAGATAGGATGGTCCGATCCGCATAGCTTTAGCAATCATTTCTGTTCTGATGTTAGTTTTAACTTCGCCGGTAATTTTAGTTTGGTATCTTGTTACAAAATAAAGGCTGCCGGATCTTAAAAGAAAACCAATCAAAAAAATCAGAATATTTATTCCTAAATGGTCTAAATGATCTAAATGATCAAAATGATCTAAATGACCAAAATGATCAAAATGTTCTAAATGATCTAAATGATCAAAAACAAGACGAAAGAGATCTTGAATAATTCTGCCAAGTGATAGTGCAATCAAAAAACTGCCGGCAACCTTTATCATCATCATTAAGACACTGACAATAATATATCTTTTGGCATTCCCGATATATCGAAACAGTAATTTATCCAACATAGACCACCTTTATCATCATCATTAAGACACTAACAATAATATATCTTTTGGCATTCCCGATATATCGAAACAGTAATTTATCTAACATGAACCACCTTTATCATCATCATTAAGACACTAACAACAATATTTTTTTTGGAATTTCTATATACCGAAACAGTAATTTATCTAACATGAACCACCTTTATTATCATTAAGACACTGACAACGATATTTTTTTGGAATTTCTATATACCGAAACAGTAATTTATCTAACATAGACCACCTTAATCATTAATCAAAAAATAACAAATCTATCAGGGGTTAGCATTGCCTACCTAAAGTTAGCACAATCTAACTTAATATGCAAAAAGGATAAAATATTTTTTAAATATCAATAGAAAAATAGCAAAGATATTAAGTAAAAGTGCTTGACAAGAAAAAAATAGGTGTTAAGATTTAATCATTAGTTAGCTATTGCTAACTTGTTAAGACCGATGATTTTTAGGAAGTAGAGAAAATTGAAATGAGCACTTGCTGTCTTAATGAATTACTGATACGTTATTCTGCTCCAACTTTAGCAGGCATTAAAACAGGAAATCTTTTTGCTGTTACAAAAAGACTTGATAAAAACTTAAAAAAATCAATTGCCCAATTCAATTTTCAAGCAAATCAAAAAAATATTCGACTTATTCCAATCAAATGTCAGGCGAACAGGACGTTACTTTACATCTATCGACCCAAATTTTTGGAACAAGACTTTAGATGTAAAACGTGTAAGTATTTTTTAGGTAATTTAGGTTATCCCGTTGAAAAGGCGTCAGCGTGTCTCAGAGAATATATTTCAAGGCTCTCAAAAAGCCATGAGTTTTTACACGAAATCGGATTCTTCTTAGGATATCCGGCTGAAGATGTGATTGGTTTTATAAAACGAGGACCTAAAGAGGCTAAATGTAATGCTACATGGTTGGTTTATTCTGATGTCACAAGAGCACAACATACAGCAAAAACATATAAAACTTGCAGCAAGATTTATTATACAAATTGGCAAAAAGGAAGAAGTATAGAAAGTTTAACTGTACCAATTTAAGAAGGCTCTGTTAACTAAAGATGAAACAAAGAGATCAGATCTCTTTTTAATTTTTAAGTTAACAGAACATTTAAAAACTTCAGGAGGTTATTATGAGTAAAATTGCAGTTATTTATTGGAGTGGAACAGGCAATACCGAGATGATGGCTAATGCTGTTGCCAAAGGGGCGAAAGATAAAGGTGGCGATGTCGATGTATTTGAAGCCTCAGATTTTAACAATTCGATGTTGGATTCTTATGTCGCATTAGCTCTTGGCTGTCCTTCCATGGGAGCAGAAGTTTTAGAAGAAGATGAATTTCAACCTATGTATGACTCTATTAAAAATAATCTAGGGAACAAAAAAATTGTTCTCTTCGGTTCATATGGTTGGGGAGACGGAGAATGGATGAGAAATTGGGAAGAAGAACTGAGAGCACTGGGAGCGAATCTATTAATGGATGGTTTAATCATAAATGAACAACCTGACGATGATGGACTCGTTGAATGTGAAGCTCTGGGAGCTGCATTAGTTTGATAAACAATAGATCATGCACACTATTTAAGGCTATACAGCGAAAATCCAATCTAACCTTAAAAAGTGTGCACGATCAGCCAAGGCAAGCCGGTTTTACCGAAAGTCATGCACACTATTTAAGTTCATACAGCGGAAATCCAGTCTAACCTTAAAAAGTGTGCACGATCAGCCAAGAAAAGTCGATTTTATCGAAGTTCATGCACACTATTTAAGTTCATACAG
>JAAYSS010000082.1 GCA_012518275.1 Bacteroidales bacterium | reverse complement strand
ACTCGAATTATGATGGCTATAACGTGCCTCGTTGGGATGATATGGTGGTGTTGCGTAATTTTATGGAGCCATTCGACAAGTATTTTAAATTTACTCCTTCTTGCAAACATATTGAGCCTGGCACACCAGAGTGGGATTTGGAATATAAAGCTGCGCTCGATGCTGCATTAGCCTCTTATATTGAGTCCGGAAAATATTTTGAACAATTTGATTTCCCCGAACCGGTTACGCTGTCAAAAGATTCTCCGGAATATGAAGCTGCTATGGAAGCTTATAATACGGCCTACGAAGAAAGTTTGAGCAAGTACAGAGAATATTATATGAGTGTTCCTTATTTAATGGAGAAAGACTTAGAAGATATGAGTCCAAACTCACTAGGATATTACAGTGCATCTGCATCTCGTTCTCAATTATTTGCTGCTTCTACCATGGCTACCTATAAAATCAATCTTCCTAACGAATTTGATATTGACCTTTTAGCTGGAGCAGACTTGAAGATGGAGGAAGGTTTTGGTATGAGTAATCAAGGGCGTGATTTTATTACTCCCGGTACATTCAGCTTAATAAACACTAATCCGGATTACGTGTATTTAGCAGATAGAAATACCAGTCATCGCGAGAAAAGAACATTTGGTTATTTTGGCGAGATAAGAGGGGATTATAAAGGGCTTGCTTCGCTTAGTGTAACGGGTAGATGGGACTGGTCGTCAACAATTCTTGCTAATCCATACTTCTATCCGTCCGTAACAGCAGGATTGCTTTTCTCTGAGCTATTTGGTATCACTAATAAATGGTTCAATTACGGAAAGCTTCGCGGAAACTACGCCGTGGTAGGTAAAGATGCCATGCCTTATCTGTACGACCGTCGATTCAAGCAGTTCGGCACATTCCCGGATAATGGATACGGCATTGACCCAACGCTTTCTTCTGCCGATAGAAACTTAATGCCGGAATTGGCATATTCATGGGAAATAGGTGCCGATTTTCGTTTCTTTGATAATAAAACTAGGTTGGATTTGGCTTACTATTCGGTAAAGAATGACAATCAGATAGTTGTAGTAAGAGTATCGCCCGCATCCGGTTATATCCTTCAAACACGAAATGAGGGTGCTATCCGAAATCATGGTTTTGAATTTTCATTAGAGCAAGATATAATTAAAAACAGGAATTTCTCATGGACTTCCATGCTTAACTTCGGATTTAATCGCGGTAAAGTTGTGAGTCTTCCCGAGAATGTGTCTGAAATTACGGGCGACCAGTATGGAGATATTTTCACGTCAGCCTACTTGGGTGCATCTACTACTGCAATATCAGGAAAAGATTACTTGCGTACAGAGGATGGAAAAATCATAGTGAATGAATTGGGTTATCCGCAAATTGGTCCTAGAAAAGATGCTTTAATTGGTAATCGTGAGCCAAAATTCTTGGCTGGATTGACCAACACATTCCGTTACAAAGATTTGTCTTTCTCGTTTTTGCTCAACGGACGTGTAGGAGGCGATGTGGCAAATGTTACTGAACGTGGTTTAATTTCCATGGGACAGAGTAAAATGCTTGAACAGTATAGAGGACGTCAAATAGTAGTAGATGGTGTGGTGAAATTGCCTGATGGTACATATGCACCCAACACAAGTGCTATTACATTAAATGCTCCAACACTTATTGATTACTTTTTTGCAGTAAGCTCCAACTTTATTGAAGATGGTTCGTTCTTGCGCTTGAGTTATGTGACGTTAGGCTGGGATTTGTCTCGTTATGTAAAAAACACATCACTTAAGGGACTAAGATGTTCGTTGACAGCTAATAACTTGTTTTTATTAACCAAGTACACCGGAGCAGATCCAACTCTTAATGCGAACACAAGTAGGGGTGGAACAGGTTCGGCAGGAATTGACAATTATGCGGTACCAAATACAACAGGTTACAACCTGACAATAAGCGCATCTTTTTAAGGATATAATTGATAACCGACTGTTTGAAAAAACTTAAAAATATTTATTTCTAAATTAAATACTCATGCACATGAAAAAGATATTTCATATAATAATCACAGTTGCAGTCTTGGCACTTTTTATCGGATGTGATGACTTCCTAGATGTAAATACCAGTAAGGACAGCCCAACTTCAGTTACTGTTGATCAAGCGCTTCCTCCGGCTATTTTTTACGCATCACAGCAGGTATATGATCATGCAGAATATGCTGTTTATTTGGCTCAAGCGCTAACTACTGCCGGGAAAAGTCAGACCAGTACGTATGCATACAGTTCCGGTTGGGAATTCTTATCGATGAATAGACATCCACAATGGCGTAGGCATTTCTATGATTTGGGAGCCAATATTGAAGAATTGAAAAAAGCTGCAGAGAAAATTGATTCGAAGAATTTTATTCTGATTGCACGTACTATTATGTTGCAGTCAACTATGTTTACGACCGATGTTTTTGGAGATATGCCTCGCTCTAAAGTTTATCTGGATACATCTCCTGCTTATGATTCACAGGAAGATATTTACGATTGGATGTTTCAAGAAGCAGATGAATTAGTGGAGCTATATGCAAATCCTGAATGGGCAGCAAATAAAGCAAATATTCGGATAACCAAGAAAATGGATCGGATTTATGAAGGAAACCTAAAAAAATGGGAACTTTACACGAAAGCCTTGCGCGCTCGCTTGTGGTTACGCAAGTTGCCTAACTGGGAAAATACGCCTGAAGTTTGTAATAAAATAATAGGTATGGTAGATGAAGTGCTTAATGATCCGGCATGGCAAGAACCAAGGTTTAATTATACTGGTGGAACAAGTGAGCAAAATGCTCCGTGGGGACCATATGCGCCTATTATTAATGCCTGGGAAAGCCGCGGCAATCGACTTGCGACTTCTATTCCTACTAAATTTTTTGCTTATGGTGTTTTGGGGGCTTATGATAACAATAACTCTGAAAATGCCCGAAAATATGCACTTGATCCAAGAGTAGAAAAACTGATGACCATGCGTGATATCGCTGATAAAAAAGGTAGCACTAGATTACGCTGGCTAGAAAGTAATATTGGTATGGATGTATCTATGCGAGTTACTAATTATCCCGATCTCTATGGAAGCGGAGATAATCCGTATACATTAAATGATGGATATATAGCTTTGATAACTGATGAAGAGTTAATGTTTATCAAAGCAGAAGCACAGTATTGGGCTGGTGATAAAGCAGGTGCATACAATACAGCTAAAAACGCAACAATCCACAATATGAAACGTTTAGGCATAGTTGAGTCAGAATTAGTAGGAAATGCATTAAAACGCTATAATGTGTTTTTTGAAGTCCGATTCCCGGGTGAGAGTTTATTTACCATTGCAGATTTGATGCAACAAAAATACGTGGCAATGTATTTGCAACCTGAATTATGGAATGATATGCGACGCTACAATTACAGCAGTAAGACCAATGGAATCACCTACGATAATGTGCCGGTTTACACCATCACTACGTGCCATAATGGAAAAGGAACAGGTATCGGTAAACCTGAAAATTTTTCAGCAGAATATTCACTCCGACGCCCATACAATCTTTATGTTCCTTATTGGATGCAAGAAGATGCTTTCGGTCAGAATGCCGAACTATCGCCAAATGCTTGGATAAACAGATTGAATTACGACCCGGAAACGGAAGATAAATACAACAAGAAAGAATTAGAGCGCTTAGGAGCTTATAAAAATGCCGAATGGCTGAAAAAGAGAATGATTTGGCAATACAATAACAGTGGAAAAGCGGTTGCAAGTGATCCTACGGAATGGAAATAATTTCGAGATAAGAAATGTTTTTTT
>JAAYSS010000081.1 GCA_012518275.1 Bacteroidales bacterium | reverse complement strand
TATATCGTTGGTGGTTTTGGTGAGCAAGATGGTCCAACATGGTGGAATCTGGATGAACCGCTTGAGCTTACACCAACCGATAACCCGAATGAATTCACCGGAACATTCCCATGCGGAGATGATATAGAATATAAGTACATATGCCATCCCGGAAATTGGGAGTATCAAGAGGCAGCTAATTTAGACCCGCTAGAAGACCATGCTAATCGGACTTATAATGAAGCTGATGTTGTAGAGTATTGGAGGGCTCAGCCACAAGTTAAACTTAGTGTCAGTTTAGACGAAGCTTATACAGGTGATACTCCTTCCAGCTTAGCTGTAAAAGGAAGTTGGGACGAATGGGGTGAACCTATAACATTGACAAAAGAAGGTGATGCTTTTGTAGGAGCGATAGGAAATGGAACGGATGATGTTATTTATTCGAATACACAATATAAGTACGTTATTCCCGGAGAAACAGAGGCTGATAATAATTGGGAGGTAAGAACTGATGCAGAAGGTAATCGCTGGGCAATACATCCGCAGATGAATGATGTAATTGTTAATTTTGAAAAAGAAGTTGTAACGGGCTTAAATCAGATTAATACAGAAATAGCTCTACTTCAAACGTCAGCCGGTATTGTTGTACAGTTTAACGGTCAAGCAGACATTGAGCTTTACAGCATCAACGGTCAGTTGATAGACAAAACGAGAGTTTCAAATACGTATCGTAAAGACCTTAATAGAGGTATTTACATTATTCGAGTAAACGGAACTTCTCATAAATTTGTAAGATAAAGTTCTTAAGTTTATAGACAGAAAAAGCACCTGATTTCAGGTGCTTTTTTTATTATTAACTATAAACTGCTGCTTAATAATCCCTTTCCCCAAAAATCGATGTCCCGATTCGTATCATTGTACTGCCTTCTTCAATGGCGATTTGGTAATCTTGCGACATCCCCATAGATAGTTCGGAAAAGTTTTCGTCGTCTAAAAAGAATTCAGATTTGACTTTGTCGAATAAATTTTTCAAAAATTTGAATTCATTTCTGACTTGATTCATATCATCAGTAAAGGTTGCCATTCCCATCAGTCCTTTTACGCTCACATGAGTAAGTTGCTTGAAAGCATCACTTGAGAGCAACTCAAATAAATCTTCTTCTGAGAAACCGAATTTAGTTTTCTCATCGGCAATATGAACTTGCAAAAGGCACGAAACGGTTCTATCTACTTTTTTAGCTTGTGTATTTATTGTTCTTAACACTTTCAAGCTGTCCACACCGTGAATTAAGCTCACGAAAGGGGCAATAAACTTGATTTTGTTGGTTTGCAAATGTCCGATAAAATGCCATTGAATGTCATCCGGAAGTTGTGGTTGCTTGGCTATTAACTCTTGCACGCGGCTTTCACCAAAAATTCGTTCGCCGGCATTGTAAGCTTCCATGATGGACTCTGTCGGGTGAAATTTGGAAACACACACCAGCTTCACACCGGGCGGAATATCCTTTCGAAGGTTTTGTATGTTAGATTGTACGTTCATTCTCAAAAAAAGAAATTAACAGAAATCTATTCCGCATTATACTTAAATACGTCCATCACATTGGTTTCTACCACCGAAGCAATTTCATAGTCACTCAGTGTCCCTTTCATCCCTTTATCAATTATTCCCACAGCCTCTTTCAGCGTGCTTGCTTGCGCAAACATAGTTGCGGCAGTCCGTTTTTCCACCCCTTTTTCTTCATCAAGGCTGATAAAGTAGATTTTGCAGCGGTACCAGCGGTCACCGGATTCATTTTCAAACAATTCGCTGATGCGCGCTCTTTTAATATCAGCTACCAGAAATTCACCGCTGATATAGGGTTTCAACTCCTCGTTAATTCGCTCTTCTGCTTCCGTGAACGAAAGAGCGTCCACAAGATAAGCTTCGTT
>JAAYSS010000005.1 GCA_012518275.1 Bacteroidales bacterium | reverse complement strand
GGAATAGAGCGTTTCACCTCGAGTTACGTGATGTGTAAAATAGGTTTCGTTTGCCCCTACGTGTAGCGTTCTTTCAGATACAGACGGACGAGTAGGAGTAACAGTCGGTTTCGTTTGATGTTTGGTGGCCGATTTTTTAACTATCGGAATACGCAATACATCTCCCCGTTTAATACTTCGTTCGCGTAAAAACGGATTTGATTGTATAATATCTTCTTGGGTAACATTGTATTTACGGCTGATAGCGAACAGTGTTTGCCGACGCTCCACCGTATGAAGCAAATATTCGACATCATCTGAAGCTTGTGGTGATACTACTGTACTTTTTTCATCCATTTTAGGTATCAGAATATCCTGTCCGGCTTTCAGCCCTTCATGAATTTTAGGATTGGCATTATTGATGTCGGCTTGTGTAACGCCAAAACGTCGACTAATGGAATACAAACCTTCTCCGGCTTCTACAGTGTAAATATAATATTCAATTCCATCAATTACTTTTACAGGATAGGTAGGTTGCTGAGCATATAAAACTGATGAAAAGTTTATAAAAACAATCAGCAGTAAATAAACTATTCTATTCTTCATAATAAGATATTTTTATCCGATATTGCATAAACAATGCAAATGTACTAAAAATTATAGATTGAGAGATAAACTCTACAATAAATAGAGAATTATTTTGTTTATAAAAGTAAAAAAACTACTTTTGATAGTCCAAATGTACAATTCAATGAAACGGTTTATCTCAATTTGGGTACTTTTTGCTTTTTTCTTCTGTAGTTATGGACAGCTTTCTGTAAAAGGGACTCATGTCAAACTTTCCGGAATAGAAGGCATTGATTTGGTGATTTTGTATTCGCAGATTGACAATTCTTCCGAAATTCATTTCAAAACACCCAATCCAAGTGTGTTGGTTCGTTGGTTTACTTTTTCCGAAGGGGTAAAAAAAGAGATTTACAACTACTCAAAGCTATCATCTACAGAAACATACATTGATCCTAAAAACAATATCGGCTATATAGTAAATGCCGATGGAAAGGAAACAGTTTTTTGGGTAATTGATAAAAGTGAATATCCGAATAAGGAAGAAATGTGGTGTGAGAACGAGGTAGGAGATCGGTTTTCACTTGACAAGAAAGCATCGCAATTCACTTCAAATCAGCATCAATTAGCTCAAATAGTAAATCAAGAAATTGAAGAAGAAATTGGCTGCAAAATAACGACAGAGACAACAGCTCGCGATGCAAAAAATGAAAATCAGCGACCCGATGCAACTACACTGGATGGCTCTGCACCGTTGGAAGTAAGTTTTTTCAGCAATCCCGAAGGCAATGTGCAAAACTATTTGTGGAGTATATTTAAAGACGGTTCGCTGATAGTAACCCGCACCGAACGCGACCACCAATACACCTTTACAGAAACCGGAAAGTATAAAATCACACTCCAAGTAAGCAATGGGCAGCAAATTGCGACAGACTCAGTAGAAGTTTCCGTCTCAGAATCAAAAATTGCTGCTCCAAATGTTTTTACACCTAACGGCGACGGTGTAAACGATGAATTTCGGGTAGCTTACACATCCATCACGGAATTTCAAGGTACTATTTTGAACCGTTGGGGTAGGGTAGTATTCAGTTGGATAGACCCGCAAATCGGCTGGGACGGAACCATAAACGGCAAGCCGGCGCCCGAAGGAACTTATTTCTATGTAATAAAAGCCAAAGGTTCAGACGGGCTGCCTTACCTACTGAAAGGGCATATTAACTTGTTAAGATAAGAAATGATTTTGTAAATCAATGGGTTACTTGCTGCAAGTCTTCCCTTTCGTGTTTGTATTTGAAAAAGATTACAAATAATATCGCCACCACCAATGCATAGCCGGCAAATACCATCCAAATGCCCTGCCAGTCTTTGACCAGCGTTACCGGGTCTTCAAACCATTTGGCGATTACTTGCCCGGCAACGATATTTCCAAGCACAGCTCCCACGCCGTTTGTCATCAACATAAAAACTCCTTGTGCAGATGATTGGATTGACTTATCCGTATTTTTTTCAACGAATAGAGCTCCGGAAATATTGAAAAAGTCGAATGCCATGCCGTAAACAATGCATGATGCTATAATTAGTACAAATCCCAGCACCGAGTTATCAGCCAATCCGAACAGCCCAAACCGCAATACCCAAGCCAACATGCTGAAAGTCATCACCTTTTTGATGCCGAACCGTTTCAAGAAAAATGGAATAGCCAAGATAAACAATGTTTCAGAAATCTGTGAAACAGAAAGAATGATGGTTGAGAAATTATTAATCAATTCTCCTTTCGGGAATACGTTATTGTCTTGTAGAAAACTGTCGCCATAGGCGTTGGTAAGTTGTAGAGCAGCCCCCAGCAGTAAGCTGAAAATAAAGAAAACAGCCATTTTCTTTTGTTTGAAAAGTACAAACGCTTCTAATCCTAATTTCTGAACCCATGTTTGTTGTTGCTTATCGGCGCTTTTATCAGATTTGATAACAGGCAATGTCAAGAATGAGAACACCGCCAAAACAAACGCCATAACAGCTGAAATCACAAAAGAAACTTTTATGCTTTGGCCAAGTCCCCAATCTTTGGTGAAAAAGTTGGTAACCCACATGGCTACAATAAAACCAACTGTACCCCACACTCGGATGGGCGGAAAGTAAACAACCGGATCTTTCCCGTCGTCTTTCAAAACCCTGAAATTTATGGAGTTGGTAAGCCCGAGAGTAGGCATATAAAAACTCATGGCAATAAGCAGCACCCAGAAGAATGTGATGGGTGAATTTATACTTGGCAGAAATAGCATGGTAGTGCCAAAAAGCAAATGTAGAATAGCATAGACGTAGTTTGCTTTCCATTTGTCGGCAATAATTCCAAACAGTGTGGGCATAATTATCGAAGCAAAGCCCATGGTTGAAAAGACTAAACCGAATTGCGCTCCGTTCCATTGTTTTTCAACGAAACCATAATGCCCCAAAGTCATCATCCACGCACCCCACACGAAAAACTGTAGGAAATTCATCACTGTTAAGCGAAGTTTTGTACTCATATGTTTTAATTGTTAAATAGTCAAGTAGTTTAATAGATAAATTATATAATTGTTGAACTGTTTTAATCATACCCACTTAAATTCCCATTTACCAACCCCATTCACCATTCACTAATCACTATTCCCTCAAATCAATCTCATCTCTAATTTTCGCTGCTATCTCGTACCTTTCTTCTTCCACAGCTTGGTCCAGCAGTTCCTGAAGCGTACCCAGAGAGATGTATCTAAGTTTTTCACCTGTTAAATCTTCAAGTGTAAGGTTTTGCTCTGCACTTTCCTGTTTATGAGCCCTCAATTCTTCTTCATTGATTACAATGCCTACAGTCTCCAAAATTTCAGAATTTATAAAAATAGGCGCATCGCTCCTTATGGCAAGCGCTATGGCGTCAGAAGTGCGTGCATCAATCACAACAGGGGTTTCACCCTGCATTAAGTAGATTTCTGCATGAAAAATATCATTTACCATTTCGTGAATCACTACTTTTATCAACTTTGCATTTAACTCACGGATAATCGAATTCATCAAGTCGTGTGACAGTGGACGTGGCAGTTTTGCATTATTCAATTTTAGTGCGATAGATTGTGCCTCGGCTTCGCCTATCATTATGGAAAATCTTCTGTTTAATCCTCCCTCTTCTTTCAATACCAATGAATATGTGCCTGTTAACGACTGATTGTAAATCATCCCTGCAATATGAATTCTAATCTCTTTACCCATTGTTGTTACTATTAAATATTTTCTTACAAATTTACATAAAAAAATTGTGATTGCACACGTTGCCCGATAAAAACTAAATAAACTGTTTAACATGACAGAGTGGCAAACGCTACGTTCAAACGCTCTGTTAAAGATGCGATTGTATTGTAAGACGATAAGAGAGACGGATTTTAGCACATTTCTTTTTTCCTATCTAATCGAGAATATCCGAAAAAATGAGTAAACGATTGCTCTGATTCCCGATATCGGGGCAAGTCGACGGGATTCCGATGAATCGGAACAAGTTTTGAAAACCCGCTTTAGATACTATAAACCTGAGTTCGATTAATATTTGTTTGATGTTTTGGTTGTAAAAAAAATGAAAGATAGTGTCTTTATGATGTTGAATTATAAATGATTAACTAACAAATGCCTTATGATAAACTACGACAAAATCCTTAGTAGATGACAAAAATTATATAGCGATATAATTTCTTGAAAATAAGCAAATTACCTTCATTTATATTTAGAAAAGACCTTAGGTTTTCGTATGTTTATAGCTGATTGTCAATTAGTTATGATGAAATCAGAAACATCCAAGGTCTCGTTCAAAAGTAGTGAATTATCTGAAATTCTCGAAAAGAATTTTGCAAAAAGTATTAATCTTGCTCGAATAAAGTTAATGGCATTGTTCATTTGTGCATTGTGCAAAGTTCAAACCGTTTGCTTTGAAAGATTAGCAGCCGGTTTTGACCATTCAGCAAAGAAAGCTTCATCGCTTCGGCGTATTCAGCGGTTTATGGCAGATTATGTGTTAGATATGAATCTAATAGCTAAATTAGTTTTCTCTCTTTTACCGCACGAACCGCCATATACTTTAACAATGGACAGAACCAACTGGAAGTTTGGCACAACCGATATCAATGCTTTAGTCTTGGCTGTTTGCTATAAAGGGGTAGCTTTTCCGATTTTATTTAGCTTAATGCCTAAACGTGGAAATTCAAACACGACAGAGAGAATAGCTTTCATCAACCGTTACATCGAACTGTTTGGCAGTAAAACTATTGCATTTCTTGTTGCAGACCGAGAGTTTGTCGGAGAAGATTGGATTAAATATCTTAATCACCATCGAATTGAATACCATATTCGTGTCAGAGAAAATTTCTGGACTCAAAACACGAAAACCGGAAAACGATATAAACTTTCGTGGTTATTTCAGAATCTAAAACTGAATCAACCCAAGTTCTTATATCAGATATTTTACGTAAACAACCAACTATGCTATCTTTCAGGCTGCAAAGTATTGGATAAAAATGGCAAGCCGGAGTTGCAGATTATCATTTCATTCTGTAAGCCTGAAATAGCTTATAAAATATACAAAGAACGCTGGTAGATTGAAACTGCTTTTAAGGCTCTAAAAACAAGTGGTTTTAATATTGGAAATACGCATTTAACTGAATTAGACCGTATAGAAAAACTGTTTGCATTAGTAATCATCGCATTTACATGGGCATATCTGGTGGGTATATTTTTACATGAGAGTATAAAACCAATCAGAATACTTAACAACGGAAGAAAAGCAAAAAGTTTCTTTAAATATGGACTGAATTACATAGAAAATGTATTGTTAAATGCTTATTGTCAAGGTAATATAAATATTTATCAATTTTGTCATGTACTTAGATAAATTTTATAAGAGCCTTAAAATAGGTTACACCTGTTACTTGAATCTAACAAGTTTCTCCTTTATAATTTCAGATATTTTTAGTGTTTTTGTGATAAAAGGTCAGTATTTTGTCCTCTTGGTATTTTTCATCAAATATCACAGGGTTACATTGACTAAAAAAACACATAATGTGTTTGCCTTTTCCATACTGGAGAAGAATATGTTCCCAATCTCAGGACACATTCTATTCTTTAAGGGACCACTACTTTATTATAAATATGGCAAAGATTTATCTTCATAATGTAGATGTAACAGAAGACGTGAAAAATTCTGTGTTACTTCTTATGGAAAACTTGAAAAAAGAATTATCACCATATGATGGTGAGATTTGGGTGATCCCAAATGTAGACACTCATATTGCTACGGGGCTCCACGACATAGACCTACTTTTGATCGGTTATATCAATGATTATATTATTGACGAAATTTGTGGTCTTAAATCTATTTCCTTTGAGTCATTTTGTACAACTATTGAGATTAAGTCACATAGTGCAAAAGGGGTCTTCCGCCAAGGGACATCGTTATACGTAAGATATGGAAGTGAAGAAAAAAATGTTACTCAACAAAGCGATGCACAAAAGTTCACATTAATGAAAATGTTTAGAGATATTCTACAGCTCAGGACACCTTTTATTACCAATCTTATTTGGTTAACAGGAATAAAGTATGACGACTTTAGAGATACAATAGGATTGACTAATTCTAACATTATTACTGCTGATGTGACAATAGATAATCTTTTCTCTTCTATTGGACGTCAAGTTAGTCTTAAAGATCATGGATTTGTAGATGCCTTTAAAGGTTGGTCAGCAGATGAAATTGCCTCAGTTGCAAGTATTTTTTGTGCTAAAAGCGAAGGTGCAGACTCATTAACATTAAGAAGATTAAACTTATTACAAAAAGAGACTTTTCTTCTAAGTGATATTGAGAGTAATAAAGATCCTATCATAGTCCTTTCAGGACATGCTGGTACTGGAAAAACTATTATGTTGCTACAAGCAGCTCAAAATCTATGTAATAAAGGAAAAAAATGTCTTTTCCTTACATATAATAATGCATTAATTTCAGATCTCAAACGTACAATGAGCTTTATACCAGGTGCAATTTCTGAGTTAAAGCTTGAATCAGTCCACTCCTTCATGCTTAGTTATTTGTATAGGTTTGGATTGTGGAATGATTCTAATGATTTAGCTACTGATTTTATCCCAGAGATGATTATTTTTAATAGGATCAAGTCAAACTATGATGTGTTAAATCAAGAATACGAATATGTATTTGTGGATGAAGCTCAAGATTGGGAAAAGCCAATTCCGGAAGTACTTAAATATATTTTTCGAAAGGCTCAGCTTGTGATTGCAGATGGAATTGACCAGTTCATGAGATCTTCAGATCAGACGGATTGGGGAGAACCAATAGTACCTCCATTAAACTTATGTTTAAGGCAACGTCGTAATCTCACTATTTTTGTTAAAACTTTTGCCTCTAAATTAGGTGTTTCATGGAATATTATTCCTAATAACCACATACTTGGTGGCAGGGTGATTATTACCGAAGTATACGGACCGGAATTACACGCTAAACTTTTAGAAGATGGTAAAGAGTATGGGTGTACTCCTTATGATTTAATGTTATTAGCTTCTAATTCTCTTATCGAGGATGGACGTTTTAAGCACGCAAAAACCTACCAAAGTTATAAAATACCTTTCTACGATGGTATAGATAAGAAAAATAGAACAAGGATATATAACGAGGAGAATGCAGAAAGGAGGGAGTGCCGAATATACACTTATGAGTCATGTAGAGGCTTAGAAGCATGGACAACTGTGTGCTTAAGGTTTGATGAGCTTTTTACACACCCTCATCCACATGACTACTCAGAGATAGAGTACCCTTTGGCAAGAAAATATATGCTTACGCTTTGGACACTTATTCCTCTTACAAGAGCTATTGATACTTTGGTTATTGTTGTTAGAAAAGATTCTGATATTTCAAAGCTGTTAAAAGAAATTGCAAATGAGAATCCTGATTTTGTTACATATAAATAGTTTTTATCATGTGTGGTGTGAGAAATGATTTTGAAGTCTTGAATAATTATAATAGATGGAATCGTCTCTTATGGAGCTGTTTTTTTCCGGAAAATAGCGGGAACCCCATATTGTACATTGACGAAGATGTACTTCGCAATGCAATAAATAATGGCAATGAAGAAATAGAAATTATCGATTCCTTGGAACAAACCTTTTTGTCAAGTACATTGCTTGATAACAATCAACTTAGAAGTTTTATTTATAATTGGAATGGTTGGCAAGGCCGGAGAGATGATATTGCACGTATTAATAGATGGGATAAACTTGTAAAATTTCTTCTTAATAAAAGAAGCAGAGATGATGTACCTCTCTATTTTGCTATGCTATGTGCTATTATGTATTTGGCATGCAAAAGAGAAGCCAATCATGATGCTATCAATACGCAAGCAAGAGAATATTTAGGAGATAACTATAGGGGGCACGTTGGTCAGTTGGTGGATGATTTATTTACTCAACTACATGAGGATATACGTACGTTTGACCCAAATAGAGCAATATGTATGCATAGGCACATTGGGAAGATACAGTATCATAAAGTTTTGTCCAATAGGAAAAGAGAGCAGTTAATAAGTTTCCTTGAAATTAATGATCTGAAATGGGAATATGAACCTTACTCTAATTATGTTAATGAGACACTAATTCCTACCATTAATCGATCATTTATTGGAGCAGAGAGAAGTGAATTAATAAAGTTTGTTACAAATCCTGACTATTTGGGGTATCTAAAAGATTTGCTAAGAAGTAGATTGGATTTTGGTCGTCAGCATACACATAATGAAGTTGAGAGGGTTGTAAGAGAAATTAGATGGAAATATGAGATAGAGTTTAATTATAGTGGAAATGTTATCTTTTATATTACGACTGGAAGCAGCTCCTTGCCTTTTTCAATAGCTGTTTCTGAGGGTGAATTTAGGATCTCTAATGAGAGATGTGATTCCGATGTTGTGGTGGAACAAACAAATTTTATCCGTTATCCCGACACCACATATTTTGAAGAAGAAGGTATAAAATACGCATTCTTAAACATAGCAGTCCATGATAATAAACAAAATAATATACTCTGGTTCGAGCAAAAAAGTGATCGTTCTTTTGTACAGGTAGAAGAGCCACAAGAAGGTTTGAACTATCTACTATTAGCTTCAGAACAACTTAGGGAACCTAATGATTTTGAAGAAATTGACTTGCTTCAAATAGAAGGCTATAATATATTTTGGGTAAATCGTTATAACGAACATAGAGTTAATAGAGAAAATCGAAGGAGAGAAAAGCTTGAAGATCCTTTTGAACTGAATGGTGTTGGTAGCTGGTTTTCCATCAATCTTTCAAGTGAGGAGAGATTGTTTTGG
>JAAYSS010000080.1 GCA_012518275.1 Bacteroidales bacterium | reverse complement strand
GGCGATGCATTAATTATTTCCAATTGGGCTACGTTTTATAAAAATGTAGTGATTACGGCTTTAATAATTTTACTGTTGATATTTACAAATAGGTTAAGAGCTATATTTTATCCGTCAATCGAATGGATTTTAATCATTTTATTTATTGTTATTGGAATTGGACTTTCTGTATACAGCCTGCGCCATTTGCCGTTGATTGATTTCCGCCCTTATAAAATCGGTGTAAACATTCCTGAAGCGATGAAAGTGCCCGAAGGCAAACCGGCAGATCAATATGATACGAAATTGATTTATCAAAAAGATGGGGTAAATAAAGAGTTTACCTTGGAAAATTATCCGAAAAACGACAGCACCTGGGTGTTTGTGGAGCAAAAATCCACGTTGATTAAGAAAGGTTACCAGCCACCTATTTATAATTTTAACATTATTGATGAACATCTAGATGATATCACGGAGCAATTGCTTCATCATCGCGGAAATGTAAATCTTCTGATTACTTACGATGTAAATAAATCGTCTTTAAAAGGGCTGAAAAGAGCCGAACAAGTATATCAGAGAGCAAAAGCAAACAACGAACCGTTTTATGCTCTGACGGCTTCCACGGATGAAGACATTGCCAAGTTGAGAGCAGAATCCGAAGTTACATTCCCATTTTGCAAAGCTGACCCGATAACGTTGAAAACTATTATCAGAGCTAATCCGGGACTGATGGTTATCAACAACGGAACAATAAAAATTAAGCGAAATTGGAGAGATTTTTAAAAGTCGAAACAGATAATATTTTTAAGAACATATCATAATTAGCTAAATAATAATTAATTAAATCATAAACGACCTAATTTTTAGAATTGGGAATTATCTTATCAAAAATGAGAAAAAAAATTGTAGCAGGAAACTGGAAAATGAACAAAACCCTGCAAGAAGGACTGGCACTTGCCACAGAGTTAAATAATGTTTTGACCGATGCTTCACCTAAATGTGAAGTAATCATCGGCACCCCATTTATCCATTTGGCAAGCGTAACTTCAGCAGTTGATACTAGTAAGATTCACGTATCAGCACAAAACTGTGCCGACAAAGAGTCTGGCGCTTATACCGGTGAAGTTAGTGCATCTATGATTAAATCAACGGGAGCTGAATACGTTATTTTAGGACACTCTGAACGAAGAGCCTATTATGGTGAAACGCACGAAATTTTAAAAGAAAAAGTACGTTTAGCCTTAAAAAACGAATTAAAACCTATTTTCTGCATTGGCGAATCGAAAGAAGAGCGTGAAGCCAATAAACAAAACGAAGTGGTTAAAGCTCAACTTGAAGGTTCAGTTTTCAACCTTTCTGTAGAAGAATTTTCAAAAGTAGTTCTCGCTTACGAACCGGTTTGGGCTATCGGAACAGGTCTAACGGCCACGCCTGACCAAGCACAAGAAATTCATGCTTACATTCGCAGTTTAATTGCTGAAAAATACGGAAACGAAGTAGCTGAAGACACAACCATACTTTACGGCGGGAGCTGTAAACCAAACAATGCGAAAGAACTTTTTGCAAACCCTGATGTGGATGGTGGATTGATTGGTGGAGCATCACTCAAAGCAGATGATTTCAAAGCAATTATTGATGCTTTTTAATTGAAAAATAAAACATTGAAAATCCCGCAAACTCTTTTGTTTGTGGGATTTCTTTTTGTAATTTTGCAAAAATTTATTACATGTTGATTTTTTGCTTAAATGTTAATCAAACTGTACGATACCAATCCAAATTCCAAGCAAATACGTCATGTTGCAGAAGTGCTACGTAATGGCGGAGTAATCATTACCCCTACCGATACGGTATATGCATTTGCATGTGATATTTTTAATTCGAAAGGAATCGATCTGATTTCTAAGCTGAAAAATATTCAGACTCGTAAAACGAATCTATCATTTATCTGTCACAAAATGAGTCAGGTAAGCAAGTATGCAAAAATGGATGATACTGCTTTTAAACTCATGAAGAAAAACCTTCCCGGACCATTTACTTTTATATTAAAAGGGAGTAACAGCTTACCGAAACTTTTTAAAAACAAGAAAAACGTAGGAATTCGCATTCCAAATAATAATATTCCTCTTGAAATAGTACGTGAACTCGGAAATCCAATCATGACCAGTTCTATTTCGATGGATGATGCTACTTCTGAATACTGTACCGATCCGGAGCTGATGCGCGAAAAATATGACCAGCGAGTAGATCTGGTTATTGATGGAGGAATTGGAGGTCAAACGCATTCTACAATCATTGATTGTACGGGCAATGAACCTGTGTTGATTCGAGAAGGAGCCGGGGAGATTCGATTTTAGTTCATAGTTTTTAGTTTGAAGATTGTGGTGTCTAAAATCGTATATCTTGTACAGTGACGTACTTTCGCGTTCATTTATCACACCATTTTTTTCTTGTAAAAAATCTTTTACAATATATTTTGTCAATCAAAATAAAAGCAGTAATTTTGCAGTCCGTTTATTATCCCGGAAGATAGTCTTTTTAGAAGACAGTGTAAATATCCTATTATGTGCCGATTAGCCTCAATTCATAACAGTGGTATTTTGTCTTCAGAAGGCTGAGTATTAATAATAAAACATTTAATAAAAAGTGAATACGTTAAGTTATAAAACTATTTCTGCTAATAAAGCGACTGTACAGAAAGAATGGGTAGTAGTAGATGCTACAGATATGATATTGGGACGTATGAGCTCAAAAGTAGCAAAGCTTTTGCGCGGCAAACATAAACCAAATTTTACACCGCATATTGACTGTGGCGATAATGTAATCATAGTTAATGCAGATAAAGTGCGTTTGACCGGAAATAAATGGACAGAACGCGTTTATCAACACTACTCCGGTTATCCGGGTGGAGAAAGGAGATATACCCCGCAGAATATGATGGATAAAAGTCCGGAACGTCTTATACGCAAAGTGGTAAAAGGTATGTTGCCAAAAAACCGCTTAGGAGAGAAAATTATTAATAATCTGTATGTGTTTGCAGGTCCGGAACATAATATGCAAGCACAACAACCGAAACAAATTGATTTAAACTCACTTAAATAATAAATATGGAAATAGTAAATGCACTAGGAAGAAGAAAAGCAGCTGTTGCTCGCATTTTTGTGAGTGAAGGAAAAGGAGATATTACAATTAATAAACGAGAATTTACTAATTATTTTCCATCACCAATGTTGCAGTATATCGTAAAACAGCCGCTTAATAAATTAGGGGTTGCTGACAAATACGATATCAAAGTTAACCTTAATGGAGGTGGGTACAACGGACAAGCAGAAGCTTTGCGTTTAGCTATTGCACGAGCTTTGGTTAAAATTAATCCGGAAGATAAAAAAGTGTTGAAAGAGGAAGGATTTATGACTCGTGATCCACGCCAAGTGGAACGCAAAAAACCGGGTCAACCAAAAGCACGAAAAAGATTCCAATTCTCAAAACGTTAAAAAAATACGCAATATGTCAATATGCCGATTTAGCAGCATATCATTGTATTGCAGATTAGAATTAGAATATATTAGTTTAGTATCTAAATTTATAAGATCTTTTCTCATTTAATTAACAGAAACGCTACTTATAGATTGATTCTAAAACAGAATTAAAAAGAAAGTAAACAAAAACAAAAAATGTCAAGAACAAATTTCGAAGAATTATTGGACGCAGGCTGTCATTTCGGCCACTTAAAGCGCAAATGGAACCCCGCAATGGCTCCCTATATTTTTATGGAACGCAATGGCATCCATATTATTGACCTACACAAAACAGTTGTAAAAATCGATGAAGCAGCAGCAGCAGCTAAACAAATTGCTAAATCAGGACGCAAAATCTTATTTGTTGCCACAAAAAGGCAAGCTAAAGAAATTGTATCCGAAAAAGCTGCTTTACTAGGTATGCCATACATTACAGAACGTTGGGCTGGTGGTATGCTAACCAACTTTCCTACCATCCGTAAAGCTGTCAAAAAGATGTCAAACATTGACAAAATGATTGCTGACGGAACTTTTGACAATATCTCAAAACGCGAAAAACTTCAAATTACACGCCAGCGCGAAAAACTGGAAAAGAACCTCGGTTCAATCGCTGATCTTACTCGGCTACCATCAGCTATTTTCGTAGTGGATGTGATGAAAGAACAAATTGCTGTAAAAGAAGCTCAACGTCTTGGAATTCCAATTTTCGGTATTGTTGATACTAACTCAGACCCAACCAATATTGATTTTGTAATTCCGGCAAACGATGATGCTAACAAATCAATAGAAGTTATTGTCAACGCCATTTGCGACGCCATTCAAGAAGGAATTGAAGAACGTAAAATAGAGAAAGTTGACACCAAGGCAGAAGCAGAGTCATCTACAGAGCCAAAGGCAAGAAAATCACGCGTATCAAAAAAACGTCCGAGAACAAAGAAAGAAGACGAAGAGGCATTGAAAGCTAAAGTGGTAGATAAATTTACGAAGGAAGAAGAATAATTGTTAGTTTTAAGTCGATGCGTTGAATTATTTTTTGATTCTCAGAACAAAACAAGTGTAACTCTTTATTTAAAAAATATTAATTAACAAAATTAGAATCTCTCCCAACGGATTTCTCCTATTAAAAAAGAGATAAAAGTGGGTTTATTATTATGGCAGTATCAATAGCAGAAATTTCAAAATTGCGCACCATGACCGGTGCCGGTATGATGGATTGCAAAAATGCACTTGCAGAAGCCAATGGTGATTTTGATAAAGCAATAGAAATTATTCGTAAAAAAGGACAAGCAATTGCTGCAAAGCGTAGTGATCGTGAAGCATCCGAAGGGTGTGTATTAGCAGATGCAAAAGAAGGATTCGCAGCAGTATTGGCGCTGAAATGTGAAACCGACTTTGTAGCTAAAAATAATGAATTTATTGCACTTACACAGTCAATCCTGGATGTGGCAATGGCTCAAAAACCAGAATCACTTGAAGCTTTGAAAGCATTGGAAATTGACGGACGCTCAATTGATGAACTTGTAACAGATCGTTCAGGTATTACCGGCGAGAAAATGGAATTGGACTATTATGAGTTTGTAAAAGGTGAAAGCGTGGTTTCATACATTCATCCGGGAAATATGTTGGCTGCAATTGTTGCTTTTGCTGAGGAAAATGTAAAGCAACAAGTTGCTAATGACGTAGCAATGCAGGTTGCAGCTATGAATCCGATAGCATTAGACCGAACTTCTGTTCCTCAGGAAACAATTGATACTGAACTGGAAGTAGGTCGTGAAAAAGCTCGTCAAGAAGGTAAACCGGAAAACATTCTGGATAAAATAGCAGAAGGGCGCTTGAACAAATTTTTCCAAGAATCAACACTCCTTGAGCAAGCATTTATTAAGGACAACAAAATTTCTATTGCTAATTACTTAAAAGAAAATAATGCAACTGCGGTTGATTTCAAACGTGTTACTTTGAACGAAGAATAGTTGATTATTAATTAATAAAAAGAGGCCGAATCATAACGATTCGGCCTCTTTTGTTTGTTTGTTTGTTTGTTTGTTTGAAGTTATGATTAACTGATAAATAGTAATTCTCTATACTTTGGCAAGGGCCACATCTGATTATCAACTATGAGTTCCAATTCATCGGAATGATAACGAATAATTTCCAAATATGGAGCCACAGTATCGTGATAAGCTATTGCTTTTTTCCTCACATTTTCAATTTTGTTAGCTATTTTCCGAGCCTCAACCATGTCATCAACGTTATTTTTAATACCTAAAATATGAGTTGCAATTTTCTCAATTAGTGCAATGTTATGTTCGTTGAGTGTTTTTGCCTTTTCTTTTTCAAATGTGCTATTAAGTTTATAAACATTGTCAAGTAAGGCTGTCTGATACTGAGTAGCCACAGGAATAATATGATTCATCGATATATCACCCAAAACACGCGCTTCAATCTGAATTTTCTTAGTGTAAGTTTCCCATTTTACCTCGTTTCTGGCTTTAAGTTCACGCTCGTTCATCACACCGATGCTTTCAAACATATGTACAGTTTGTGGCGATATGTAGCTGTCATAAATAACAGGAACACTCGTTTCACAGTTCAAACCTCGCTTTTCAGCCTCCTTTTTCCACTCATCGCTGTAGCCGTTACCGTCAAATCGAATGGCTTTACATTCTTTGATATAGAAACGGAGCGTGTCATAAATTGCCTGCTCTTTTTTCATACCGGCATTCATTTTTTTGTCAATTTCTTTTTTGAAGTCGATAAGCTGAGCGGCCATGACCGAGTTTAGTGCAATCATTGCTGAAGCACAATTTGCCGAGGAACCAACAGCACGAAACTCAAATCGATTACCGGTAAAAGCAAAAGGTGAAGTACGATTTCTGTCGGTATTGTCAATCAAAACCTCTGGAATATGTGCAACACCAAGCTTCATTTTTTGTAACTCTTCTACCGTAATATCATCATCTTCGGAGCTTTCTTCTATTTTGTCTAATACCTTTGAAATATGACTACCTAAAAACACAGAGATGATTATGGGGGGCGCTTCGTTTGCCCCAAGGCGATGGGCGTTACCAGCAGTCATGATAGATGCTTTTAGTAGAGCATTGTTTTTATAAACCGCCATTATGGCATTTACAACAAAACTGATAAATTGCAAATTCTCATTCGGAGTTTTCCCGGGAGTGAATAGCCCAACGCCTGTATTGGTACCAAGTGACCAATTGTTGTGCTTGCCGGAGCCATTAACTCCTGCAAAAGGTTTTTCATGAATCAATAGCTTGAAATGGTGCTTATTAGCAATTTTATCCATGATAGACATTACAAGAAGGTTCTGGTCGTTTGCCAAATTGGTTTCTCCATAAATCGGTGCAATCTCAAACTGATTAGGTGCAACTTCGTTATGTCTGGTTTTCAATGGTATACCGTATCTATATGCTTCAAACTCTACCTCACGCATAAATGCAGCAACACGCATTGGAACTGCTCCAAAATAGTGGTCTTCCAATTGTTGATTTTTGGCACTTTCGTGTCCGATCAATGTTCTGCCGGTCAGCTTCAAATCGGGGCGAGCATGATATAAAGCCTTGTCAACCAAGAAAAATTCTTGTTCCCACCCTAAGTAAGAATATACTTTCTTTACTTTTGGATCAAATAATTTACAAACATCTACCGCCGCTTTATCAACCGCTGAAAGTGCCTTCAAAAGTGGTGTTTTGTAGTCTAAGGCTTCGCCTGTGTAAGAGATAAATACTGTAGGAATACACAAAGTATCATTAACAATAAATGCCGGCGAAGATGGATCCCAAGCAGTATATCCACGTGCTTCAAATGTATTTCGAATACCACCACTTGGGAAACTAGAAGCATCCGGTTCTTGTTGTGCAAGTAATTTTCCTGAAAATTTTTCAATGATTTTTCCACCGGGTTCGTTGGCGTAGTCAATAAATGAATCGTGTTTTTCAGCAGTACCATCTGTTAATGGCTGAAACCAATGTGTATAATGCGTTACACCCATCTCTATTGCCCACAGCTTCATACCTGCAGCAACATGCTCGGCAATCTCGCGCGGCAAAGTTATGCCCTCGTCTATAGCGTCTGTAAGTACTTTCATGGTTTCTTTAGACAAGTATTTCGACATCTGTTTACGGTCGAAAATATTTACTCCGTAATACTCAGAGGGCTGCATATTCGGTGATTTAACTCCTAAAGGAAGACGCTTAGTGGCTTCTTCTACTGCTTTGAATCGAATTGTTGACATAAATTAAAAGGTAAATTATCAGAGAGCAAAGATACAAAACTTAAAAGATATTTGATAAAAAACGATGAAGTTGTTCTTATTATTGTTGTTTTATGAGAATTTTGTAAGCAAATTAACAAAAGAATTTTCAAATTGATAAAATAATAAATGATTCTGGATTGCTTTATACGGTGTAATTATTTAAATTGCTGATAATAAGATTAAACACTTTTATCTGCTTCAGATTCCTTAATTGTTTATAACTTTTCATTAAAAAAACATTTAGAGAAGAACTAATGTATTACTTTTGTAAAAAAATGATCCATCATGAGACGTAATTTTTCTTTTTTTATGGATGATGATTCAGATGAACTGGTGAATCGATACGAACTCTATTTGTCTGGTGGTGCACCAGGCTATTTTGACGTTGATGAAATGGAGAAAATAGCGGATTACTATTTGGCATACGGACGCACAAAAGATTCGATGCAAGCCATTGATTTAGGAAAAAAACTACATCCTACCAGTGATGCACTAGACATGAAACGTGCCAAAATCTACTTGACTACGGGTGATCCCAAGAAAGCGCTTCGCATACTTTCCAACTTGATTGAAGATTCTGATTTTGAAGTTACATTCATGAAAATTGAAGCTCTTGCAACGCTTGAACGTTTTCAGGAGGCTTTTGAATTGGCAAAAAAACTGATTGCTGAAGAGAATAATGAAAACATAGACATTATTTGCAATGAGCTCGCTATGGTTTTCATAAAAGACGGTATGTTTGAGTTAGCGCTAGAACTTTTGAAAATAGGAGAGGAGCATAATCCGAGAAATATCGATTTGCTATTTGATATAGCATTTTGTCAGGAACAGAAAACAATGCTGTCTGATGCAATTCAAACTTATAAAAGGATTATCGATATCGATCCTTATGCAGGAGAGGCTTGGTTCAATCTTGGGCAAGTTTATTTTCTATTAAATCAATATAATGATGCCATTGATGCATATGATTATGCGCTGGCTATCAATGAGAAAGATACCATTTCGCTGATACAAAAAGGGCATTCTCATTTTCAGCTCGGGCAGTGGAAACAAGCCGTTGAGATGTATTTAGAATTTGAACAAACTAGTTCGAATAAATGGCAGATTTGGCTGTTTATCGCTGAATGTTATGAAAAAATGGAAGACTTTCCCGAAGCTCTTCACTACTACAAACTTTCGTACAATGAAATAGAGGATAATTACGATGCGATAGTGGGGATTGCTGTTTGTTTGCTTGAATTGGAACTGTTTCACGAAAGCTTGGAGTACATTCAAAAAGCACTTGAAATAGAAAGCGAACTGGCTGATGTGTGGATATATCTCGCCGAAGCAAAAATGAGACTTGGTGAATATAAAGAAGCATTAAAGGCTTATCACCAGGCAGTTAGTATTGATCCCAATCAGCCGGATGCATTACTTGAGATGGGCAATATTTACATGGATTTTGCTGATTTTAAAACTGCTTTAAAGTATTACGAATTAGCATACAGCTTCGATCAAACACTTGAATTTATTGAGCTTTTTATTGCCGTAACAAGCTATTATACAAAAGATTATGATAAATCTACAACATTTCTTGAGCTGGCTATTCACCGCAATTTGGATGCGAAAAAATTATTCCTTGAACTATGCCCGGGAGCTGAAGAAAAATTTTTGAAAATAGCTCATGGTTTACCTAAAGAATAAGTTTTTGATAAATAATTCTGACAATGAAACTTTACGGACTGATTGGGTACCCACTTGGACATTCTTTTTCTAAGATTTTTTTTACTGATAAATTTGAATGTGAATCAATAGATGCAAAGTATGAACTTTTTGAAATACAGTCAATTGATAACTTCTTAGAGTTAGTAAAAAACCATACCCTTTCCGGTCTTAATGTTACAATTCCTTATAAAGAGCAAGTAATCCCGTTTCTTGATGAATTGGATGAAACCGCTGCTCAAATCGGCGCCGTGAATGTAATTAAATTTATTCGGAAAGATAATTCGTTAACTTTGAAAGGTTATAATTCCGATGTGATTGGTTTTTCAAAATCAATTTCAAAACACCTGCAACCTTATCATAAAAAAGCGCTTATTTTAGGCACCGGCGGAGCTTCCAAAGCAATTGATTACGGGTTAAGAAAATTAGGAATTGAAACTACTTTTGTGTCGAGAAATCCCAATAACAAACAGCTGTTATATAGCGATTTAGATTCAGGTGTTTTAAGTGAAAATTTAATTGTAGTTAATACCACACCTGTTGGAATGTTTCCGAACGAAAATGAATGTCCGGATGTGCCTTACAATTTTCTTACACCAAAACATTTACTTTTTGACCTTGTTTATAATCCGGCAGAAACTTTATTTCTCAAGAAAGGGAAAGAGAAAGGAACAATTACGCTTAACGGATTAGAAATGTTAGAATTACAAGCAGTATCAGCATGGGAAATTTGGAATAAATAAGTGAGATTTTTTAGATGTTTTATTGTCCTGACATACAGAATTCAAAATCTTTGCCGGAAGACGAATCACGGCATGCGATTCGTGTACTTCGCTTACAATCGGGCGATGACATTGACATTGTGGATGGGGTAGGCGGGCTGTACAAGGCTGTGATTACCAATCCACACCCGAAGCATTGTGAATTTGAAATCAAGAAAACGATTCAAGGATTTGACAAAAAGGATTATTATCTGCATATTGCCATTGCGCCCACCAAAAACATCGATCGCTTTGAATGGTTTGTCGAAAAATGTACGGAAATCGGGATTGATGAAATTACACCTATAATTTGTCGTTTTTCGGAACGAAAAATTGTCAAACTGGAAAGAATTAAAAAAATAATCGTTTCAGCAGCCAAGCAGTCACTCAAAGCTTACTTTCCAAAATTGAATCCCCTGTGCAGTTTTGATGAGTTTATCGACAACTATTCATCTCCAATGCAATTTATTGCACATTGTTACGAAAGTGAAAAAACGCTTTTGCAACACGCTTACAAGAAAAGCTCAGATAGTATTATCATGATTGGACCGGAAGGCGATTTCAGTATGGAAGAAGTAGAAAAAGCCATAGATTCCAACTTCAAGCCCGTATCGCTCGGGAACAGCCGATTGAGAACCGAAACTGCCGGAATCGTGGTTTGCCACACGATAAGTTTGATAAATGAAGGCGTGTAAATCGTACGGATAAAATCTACATTACATTCAGGATGGAAAAAGATATAAAAAAACACAGCCTTGGCAAGTCGGTAGTTCTACATCTTTTCCCGGGACTACTTATTGGTGCTTTCTATTTTTTATTTGCTCCCACTGTTGAAACGCATGGTTTTCCAACGATTATGGCTTTAACATTAGCCGGAATAATAGCGTTAATACCTTTTGAATTTGGATATTTGCTGTACCAAAATCGAAAAACCGGCGAACAATTGTTTGGTGGCATTATTAGATATTGTACCAAAATGCCTTTTTGGCAATACTTGATTTGGATTCCTACGATTTTTGTTGCAACAGGTCTTATTTTTAAAGGACTTGAATTTACAACTGATTTTTTCAAATCTTTTTTCAATTGGATTCCGGAAAATAGGCTGTTAGATATGGGCTTGAATGGACAATTTTCAAAACAGAAACTAATTATTACCTATGTAAACTCATTTCTTTTCATTGCCATCCTATTTCCAACGGTTGAAGAACTTTATTTCAGGGGATACTTAATGCCACGCATGCCTTCAAAATTAAAAGGGTGGACGCCGTTGATACACAGTTTGCTTTTTGCATTATACCACACGTGGATGCCATGGATGTTCTTGGTGAGAACTGTAGGATTATTGCCGCTTGTTTATATTGTGAGACGAAAGGAAAATATACTTTTAGCAATAATTTTGCATTGTTTGTTAAACTCACTTGACTTCATTATGGGCTTTATGTTCATTTTCGATAATAGTTGACGAAATAGTTTTTGCCACACTTATTCCTATTTTACGTTAAACAAGCTAAAAGTACCCCTGAGACTTCCTTTTCAACTATAACATTTTGTAAATTCAGGTTAATAGATATTAAAAGAATGATTTAACATTTTAAATAGTCGTAATTTTGCTATAAAAGCATAAGCTTAATCTCTATTATAATACTCTACAGTAAAATGGTTGATATTAAAGAACTTAATGAGAAAATAGAACGCCAAAGTGCGTTTATTGACTCCATAACAATGGGCATGGACAAAGTAATTGTAGGTCAAAAGCACCTTGTGGAGTCGCTTTTAATCGGTTTGCTGTCTGATGGACACGTACTTCTCGAAGGTATGCCGGGTCTTGCTAAAACACTGGCTGTTAAAACTTTATCAGATTTAATAAAAGCTGATTTCAGTCGTATTCAATTTACACCTGACTTGTTGCCTGCCGATGTGATTGGCACGATGATTTACAGCCAGAAAAGTGAAGAATTCAACATCCGAAAAGGACCTATTTTTGCCAATTTTATTTTGGCTGACGAGATAAACCGTGCCCCGGCAAAAGTTCAAAGTGCTTTGCTGGAAGCAATGCAAGAGCGTCAAGTAACTATTGGCGACAAAACGTATGCACTGGATGAGCCATTTATGGTGCTTGCTACTCAAAACCCGATTGAGCAAGAAGGTACCTATCCGCTTCCGGAAGCTCAAGTTGACCGTTTTATGTTGAAAGTAGTGATTGATTATCCTAATAAAGAAGAAGAAAAACTGATTATTCGTCAAAACTTAGGTAAAGATCAACCTGAAGTAACACCGATACTCACGCCGAAAGATATTGTTCAAGCATGCGATGTTGTTCGCCAGGTTTACATTGACGAAAAAATTGAAAAATACATTATTGATATCGTATTTGCCACCCGTTTTCCGCAAGATTATAAAATGGAAAACATGAAAGATATGATTGCATTTGGTGCATCGCCACGAGCATCTATTAATTTGGCGTTAGCATCACGTGCATATGCATTTATCATGCGTCGTGGATACGTAATACCGGAAGATGTGCGCGCTGTGTGCTACGATGTGTTGCGCCACCGCATCGGGCTGAGTTACGAAGCCGAAGCCAACAACCTAACTTCGGAAGAAATAATCACAGACATCTTGAATACTGTGGAAGTTCCGTAAATTTAACGACTAACTCGTTAATCCTATATAGTTTGGCTTACTGCTTATTGTTCACCGCTAAAATGGAAACCAACGATTTATTAAAAAAAGTTCGTAAAATTGAGATAAAAACACGTGGACTCTCGCAAAATATTTTTGCGGGAGAATATCATACTGCATTCAAAGGCAGGGGGATGACCTTTTCCGAAGTGCGTGAATATCAGTATGGTGATGATGTGCGTGCTATCGATTGGAACGTAACTGCAAGGTTCGGGCGTCCATTTATCAAAGTATTTGAAGAAGAGCGTGAATTAACGGTAATTTTACTTGTGGATGCTTCCGGCAGTTTAGATTTTGGTACGACCAATCAGTTTAAAAAAGATATTATTACAGAAGTGGCTGCCACACTGGCTTTCTCTACTATTCAAAACAATGATAAAGTGGGAGCTATTTTCTTTTCAAATCGGGTAGAAAAGTTTATTCCGCCTAAAAAAGGTAAAAAACACGTACTTCAAATTATTAGAGAATTGCTTGTGTTTAAACCGGAAAGCAATCAGACTGACATTGCAGAAGCACTAAAGTATTTTACCAATGCCATTAAAAAAAGGTCAACTGCATTCATTATTTCCGATTTTATTGACAGTGGGTTTGAGCGTACTCTTTCAATTGCAAATAACAAACATGACATTGTAGCATTGCAGGTGTATGATATTCGCGAAGCTGAAATCCCAAATGTCGGGATGATTAAAATAAAAGATGCAGAATCTGGCGAACGGATATGGATGGATACGTCTGACAAGCGTCTTCGCACAGCCTACAAACATCACTGGAATGAGCGTCAATTGAAGTTACAGAAGATTTTTAAACAATCGGGCGTTGATTTCGTGTCAATGAGTACAACCGATGATTATGTAAGCAAATTAATGAAATTATTTAGGCTGAGAGCTTAGTATTGGTGATTATGACTGCTATAGTATACTCGAAAATAAATCTGTTTTTTATGAAAACGAACTTCATACGGATTAGAGCCATTATTCTCATCACTGCCTTGTTTGTTGCATTTGGTTTTGCAGAAGAATTATCGGCGCAAGGCGTTTCTGTCAAGGCAAAAATAGACTCTACGCAGATGTGGATTGGAAATCAAACTGCTTTGACCTTTGAAGTAATACAGAAGCAGAACCAAAAGGTGCAGTTTCCCGTTTTTTCAGATACAATTGTAGGAAATCTTGAAATTGTAGAACAGGAAAAACGCGATACCCTTGAAGTATCCGATGATGATATTCAGGTAAATGCCAAATACACAGTAACTTCTTTTGAAGATTCATTGGTTTATATTCCGGAATATCCTTTTGTTTTCAATGGCGACACGACTTGGTCTAATTCCTTGTCCATTAGAGTTATACAGCCTTTCGTAATAGATACCGCATCGAATCAGCTGGCAGATATCAAACCAGTTTACAAGCCGCCGTTTAACTGGAAACGTTTTTTCCTTCGGGGTTTGCTTGTAATGCTTTTAATAGCATTGGCAATTGTGCTGTATTTTTTGATTAAGAAATTAATGGTGAAAAAACCTGCGGAAGTGGAAGTTAAGCCAAAAAATGTTATCACTCCACATGAAGAAGCATTTAAACGTTTAGATAGGCTGAAAGAGAAAAAACTATGGCAGAGTGGACAAATAAAAGAATATCATACCGAGCTGACAGATATTATTCGAATTTACATTGAAAAAATGTTTAATATTGGAAGCATGGAGATGACTTCGGATGAAATTTTAAACCATGTCAAATTTATGAAAACTGATAAATCAGCTGCTTTTAATGCACTTAGACAGATGCTTACGCTGGCTGACTTGGTAAAATTTGCCAAGTGGAATCCATCACCATCAGATCATGAGCTTAGTATGATGAATGCATATCTCTTTGTAAATCAAACAAAAATAGAAGAAGTTAAACCATTGGACAAAATGGAGAAATAACAGTTGAATAAATCGTAAATTAAACAAATGACCTTTCATAATCCCGAATATTTGTTTTTGTTGTTGGCTTTGCTGCCCATGATTGGATGGTATCTCTGGGAGATGCATAAATCCGATGCGAGCATGCAGATTTCGTCCGTGGAAAAAATCAAGGATATGCCAAAAACAATGCGGCTAAGAATGAGACATTTACCGTTTATTCTACGTTTGTTGGCTATTGGAATGCTCGTGCTGGCTATTGCAAGACCGCAATCGTCATTAAATTGGAGAAAAGAAAGCAAGGAAGGGATTGACATAATGATGGCGTTGGATATTTCGGGTACAATGATGATTGAAGATCTTCGTCCAAATAGATTAGAAGCAGCCAAGAATGTTGCCATTGATTTTATCCAGTCTCGACCCAATGACAACATTGGATTGGTAGTTTTTGCTGCCGAAAGTTTTACGCAATGCCCACTGACAACGGATCATGCTGTATTGATAAATCTGTTTTCAGGAATACGATACGGAATGATTGAAGACGGAACGGCTATCGGATTGGGTTTGGCGAATGCCATAACTCGGATAAAAGAAAGTAAAGCAAAATCAAAGGTGGTAATACTGCTGACTGACGGTTCTAACAACCGCGGAGACATTGCACCTGTTACAGCAGCTGAAATTGCGAAAACGTTTGGGATACGGGTGTATGCCATTGGCGTAGGTTCACACGGAATGGTGAAAGTGCCTATTCAGACTCCGTTTGGAGTGCGATATCAACAAATGAAATCTGAATTTGACGAAGAAACGTTGAAAAAAATTGCTGAAACTACGGGAGGACAATACTTTAGAGCAACTAATAACGCAAAATTACGCGAAGTTTATCAAGAAATTGATAATTTGGAAAAAACCAAAATAAGCGTTCAGGAATTCAGCAATAAAAGTGAATTATACTTTATTTTCGCACTGCTTGCATTCTTGTTCCTTTTGTCAGAAATATTTTTGAAAAACACTTGGTTGAAATCGTTACCGTAGTTGGGTGATTGGTTTAATAGCAGAGTAATAATAGTTGTGAGTGTAATAGATCTTGAAAACGTCAAATCTGTATTTTTTAAAAACATATATTCTAACTATCTATAATCCAACAGTCTGAATATCTATCTATGTTCTAAAAGTCTAAGAAAAATGTTTCGATTTGCACATCCTGAATATTTACTTCTTTTTCTGCCGGTTTTATTGCTGGTGGGGGTATTTATTCATGCACAATATTCTCGGAAAAAGAACACCAAATTTTGGGGAATACCCAAAACATTGGAAAAATTGATGCCGAATGTGTCATACGTTCGCCCACGATTTAAATTTTATCTACAACTTCTTGCAGCCGCATTGTTAGTAATTGTACTTGCACAGCCCCAGTTTGGGACAAAGGAGGAAAATGTAAAGAAAAAAGGAATTGAAGTGATGATTGCTCTTGACGTTTCCAATTCCATGCTTGCACAAGATGTGCAGCCAAGTCGACTGATGAAAGCCAAGCAAATTTTATCTCAACTGATTGATCGGATGAGCGACGATAAAGTGGGAATCGTGGTTTTTGCCGGTGATGCTTATGTACAGCTCCCTATAACAACAGACTATAGCGCTGCTAAAATGTTTCTTTCATCGATAAATCCGCAAATGGTGCCTTATCAAGGAACGGCTATCGGTACAGCTATCGATTTGGCTATCAAATCATTTGGCACAAATAAAACAGGAGCTGGCAGGGCAATCATTGTACTTACGGATGGAGAAAATCACGAAGATAATGCGGTAGAAGCAGCTCGATTGGCTTCAAATAACGGTATCAATGTGCATGTGATAGGAGTTGGAACACCCGGAGGAGCACCTATTCCGATTGGCGGAACGGTTAGTTTTAAGAAAGACCGAGCAGGGAACGTGGTGGTGTCCAAACTGAACGAAGAAATGGCAGCCGACATCGCAAAAGCCGGAAATGGAATCTATGTTCGCGCAGATAATAGTGATATTGCTTTAAAAAATATTTCAAAGCATCTTGATAATTTGGCAAAAGCAGAATTGGAACAAAAAGTGTATGCTCAATACAACGAACAATTCCAGTCATTTGCCTATGTAGCGCTGATTTTGATGATTATTGAATTCTTTATTTTTTCGCGCAAAAATAAATGGTTCAGCAAAATTAGAATTTTTGATGTGGAAACGAAAAATTGAAGTTCAAAAACAAGTAAGCATTTGAATATGAAATTATTTAATTATAAAATACTGCTAATGTTTCTGCTCGTTCCGTTATTTGCATTTTCGCAAAAGGAGAGCGACGATGTTCGAGCCGGAAATAAAATGTATAAGAACAAAAAATTTACAGAAGCCGAAATTGAATATCGCAAGGCTTTGCAAAAAAACAGCAAATCTTTCGAGGCGAATTTTAACCTGGGAAATTCATTGTTTCGGCAAGAAAAATACAAAGACGCCTTTGAGCAGTATAAAAATTCAATGTCATTGACTGAAGACAAACAAAGAGTTGCTTCGGGTTTTCATAATTTAGGAAATACTTTTATGGCGGGCGGACAGCTTCAAGAAGCCATCGAGGCGTATAAAATGGCGCTAAAAAACAACCCGAAAGATGACGAAACACGCTATAACTTGGCTTATGCACAGTCTTTGTTGGACAAGCAACAGCAGAATCAGCAAAATCAAAGCAATCAGGATAAAAACAACGAAAAAGATCAAAACAAAAATCAAGACCAAGAAAATCCTGAAAACGAGCCGGAAAAAAAACCGGAAGAAAAACAGCCGGAACAGCAACAACCCCAAATGTCCAAAGAAAATGCGCAGCAGATTTTGGACGCTTTGGAACAAGATGAAAAAGATGCGCAGGAAAAAGCCAAAAGAGCTCAAAGGAGAAGTGGCAGAAGAGTGGAAAAAGATTGGTAGTTTTGAAGAAGTAGAAGTCCGATATATATGTGATGTAGTGGGCTTTTTATAGGTAATGTCTGAGAAAAAATGAAACAAATACAGTTTATATTAACTTTTATTTTATTTGCTTCGGCGTGGAATTTATCAGCGCAGGGTGAAGTTGAATTTACAGCTTCAGCCCCATCAACTGTTTATATGGACACGCCGTTTCAACTTGTTTATTCTGTTAATTCCTCAGCAAAAGATTTGCGAGCTCCTGATTTTCAATTCTTTGAAATTCTGGCAGGTCCGTTTGAATCTCGCAGCTCATCTTGGCAGTCTGTTAACGGGAAAACAACCAGCTCCGTAACGCTGACCTATACTTTTACGCTAATGCCGGGGAAAACCGGAACTTTTAAAATTCCACCGGCCAGCATTATGGTTGACAGAAAAAAAGTTTATTCTAACGGATTAACTATAAAAGTAGAAAGTGCTGAAAACGGTCCTGCACAACAAGGGGCGGGTCAAATTCAACGTGGCAATCAGCAACAGTCTCAATCATCGTCCGGAGGGTCTCAAAAAGTAACGGGTGAAAGCATTTTTGTACGGACATTAGTTTCCAAAGCAAATATTTACGAACAGGAAGCGATACTGGTTACCTACAAGCTTTACACGCTGTTGGATGTTGCGCAATTTACCGATATCCGCCTGCCTGATTATAATGGATTTTTAAAGCAGGAGATAGAACAGCCTGCTAACAGGCAACTTTCTGCTGAAACATACAACGGACGAAGTTACGGAACCGTAGTGCTTTATCAAACTTTGCTTTTCCCACAGCGCACCGGTGATATTCAAATTGCCCCGGCATCCTTCACTGCTCTACTTAGATTAAAGAATGAAGCACAGTTACGTAGTATTTTTGACGATTTTTTTGATAGCTATTCCAATGTTGAAAAAACGCTGACCGCTTCCGGGGCAAGAATTAAAGTAAATCCACTCCCAATTGAAGGTAAACCTGCATCATTCTCAGGTGCGGTTGGAAACTTTGATTTACAATCATCCATCACGACCGAAAGTCTGAAAACAAACGAACCGGCCACCATCAAAGTGGTTATTTCAGGTACCGGAAACATGAAACTTCTCAAAAATCCTGAAATTAAATTCCCCGATGCTTTTGAAGTTTATGACCCAAAAGCAGAGAATGAATTCAAGACCGGTTCCGGCGGAGTTTCAGGAACAAAAACCATTGAATATCTTTTCATTCCACGTCGTACAGGGCGTTACGAGATTCCTTCGGCTGAACTCTCTTACTTTGATTTGAAAGATCGGTCTTACAAAACGCTTCGAACTCCCGCCTATGTGCTCAATGTGTCGAAAGGTGAAGGCGGAGAAACCATAGTCGGAAATTTCACCAACAAAGAAGATGTGACAGAAATTGCAAAAGACATTCGCTATATCCATACCGGAAATGTTAATTTAAAAACAGAAACACGTCCACTATTTGGCACATTACCTTTCTGGATAATGTTTCTGATTCCGTTGATTATTGCGGCAATTTTGTTTGTGTTTTTAAGAAAATATCAGAAAGAAAATGCAAACATTAGATTGGTGAAAACAAAACGTGCTAACAAAGTAGCTCAAAAACGGTTGAAACAAGCCCAAAAGTACCTAAATGAGGGTAAAAAAGAGCAGTTCTACGAGGAAGTCATGAAGGCTGTTTGGAGCTATTTATCAGATAAACTCTCCATTCCTGTTGCCGAGTTGAATAAAGAAAATATTAGTAGCAAACTTGAAGCTCGTGATGTTGATTCTGACACCATTATTCAATTTACAGACATTCTAAATGCTTGTGAATTTGCGAGTTATGCACCTACTTCTGGTATTCAAGAAATGGGAAATGTGTATGAAGATGCTGCTGATGCGATCGGGAAAATTGAACAACATTTTAGAAAAAAATGAAACGAAATTATTTGATATTATTTTTGACAATGATTTTGAGTGTTTCGTTAAATGCTCAGAAAGATTCAATACTTTTGCATGATTTGCCCAAGGCAAATGAAATGTACAAGCAAGGACAGTATTCCGATGCAGCCACGATGTATGAAGAAATGCTTCATCAGGGAATTTCTGCTGAGTTGTATTACAACCTGGGAAACTGTTATTACAAAAGTGATGAAATAGGGAGGGCTATTCTTAATTACGAGCGAGCGCTTCGGCTTAATCCAAGATTCAAAGATGCCGCTTATAATCTTAAATTGGCCGAACGAAAGATTGTTGACAATGTGAATTCAGCTCCTACATTTTTTATAAAAAGGTGGATAAATGGACTTATCAGTGTTTTTTCGTCTAATCAGTGGGCTTTTATCAGTTTGACATTTTTCATCTTCACATTAGGCATATTGCTATTTTTTGTTTTTTCAGCAACTCGAAGCAGGAGAAAATTTTCGTTTTACACGACCATAATTTGCGCCGTTTTGTTTGCTATTACCTTTTCATTTGCAGGAATCAGAAATAACCAGTTTGTGAAACATAAATCAGCCATTGTCCTTGCTGGTTCAGTAACGGCTAAAAGTGCACCAGATGTGAGTGGAACCGACCTTTTTCAACTTCATGAAGGGACGCGGGTAAATGTTAAATCAACTCTTGGAACGTGGGTTGAGATAAGTCTCGAAAACGGTGCTGTGGGCTGGCTGGAAGAGAAAACAATTGAACGAATTTGAGTAGCGGATAATGTAGTTTCTGATAAAAAACAAGTTTGTGCTTGAAGTACTTGAAAATATCGATAAACAGTGGCTGTTGGCGTTGAATAATGACTACACTGACTTTTGGGATGGGCTAATGTTTGGATATAGTGCGAAATTGACTTGGGTGCCGCTTTACTTATCGATGATTTACGTTATTTTCAAAAAATGGGGCAATCAAGCTTGGTGGATTATTGTCAGTTTAGTGCTGTGTGTTGTTATTGCGGACCAAGTTTCGTCAGGTATTCTGAAAGGCGCAGTGCAAAGGCTTCGTCCATCTCGTGACCCTGAATTGGAAGGATTGGTAGTGCTGGTCAAAAATTATCGTGGGGGATTATACGGATTTGTTTCATCTCACGCTGCCAATTCGTTCGGATTGGCGCTTTTATCATCACTACTTTTCAGAAATCGATTTTATGGTTTTGCTATTTTTAGTTGGGCTGCTATCAATGCATATTCCCGCATTTACCTTGGTGTTCACTATCCGGGCGATATTTTAGGTGGGATTTTAGTAGGTTTTTTTGCTGCGTGGATAGTTTACTGGGCGCTCAAAAAGTTCAAATCGGAAATACTGAATAGACCACCAATAAACATCAATCAGGCTGCAATTCCGATTTATGTTTTTGGGCTGACAATCATTGGATTAGTTGCTTATAGTTATTGGATTTTTTAAAGGTAGCAACAGCAACTCTTTACAAATCTTTTAGCAGAATTGTTTCAGAGATTTTATCAGTTTTCTCTTGCACTTGAAGCATTTTTTGCCAAAACGCATCCATTTGTTCGTTTTTAGATTCTAAAAATAACTCTGAACCACGCATATCAATTTTAGTCTCCAATAAACTCAAAGTCAGCTGGTTAATGTCGATGGCAGGCTGGTACACTTTCCGATAATCTTCCGTAATAACTTCCGAAATTATTTCAGCGTTTTTCAATGTGTTAATTATTCTGTTTACAATCCGTATCGGCATTTTGTACTTTTTCACAATATCCTCAACACTATATGCTGGCTCGTTGTTTTCAAACCTTTTAACAATTACGTAAGCCACAAAATAGGTCAAGTAGTTATTATAGCGATTACTAATATGCTCAGAATCAAGTGCATAATCAAAGTTCCTGAGATTTTGAGAAACATAGGAAATTTCGGCACCAATCAAGAAAATAAGGCAAGAAATATTCAGCCAGAGTAGTAATAGTGGAATTGCTGCGAAACCACCATAAATAGCGTTATAACGAGTAAGATTAATTTGTCCGCTAACATAAAGACTTTGAAACAATTGGAATAAAATTCCGGCAGTCATTCCCGCAATTAATGCATTTACAAACCGCACTTTCGTGTTGGGAACAATTTGATAAATCAAGGTAAAAATCAACCCCGATGCAATGTAGGGTGTTATTCTGACCAAAAATTTGGTAAACGGAGAAAATATTTCAAATAAAAAAGTGTCTTTTAATATGTTATTTATATAAATAGACAAACCAGCAGAGATAGCTATGAGAATGGGAAAAATAAGCACTCCGGAAAAATATATGGTAAACTGTTTAAGTATAGACCGTGATTTTTGAACCTCCCAAATGTTGTTCAATGCCAATTCGATTTTCGAAAACAAATTAAAAACAGAATAAATCACAATAATTAGTCCGATACCGATAAAAACACCTCCACTCATCGTATCCAGGTATTTGCGTACAAATTCCATAATGATAGGAATTAAATTCGCTTGTGCCACAAATGTTTTTTGAAGCGTTTTTTCTATCACACTTTCAATACCGAAACCTTTTGATACGGCTGAAATTAATGCAATTAACGGAACGATAGCAAATGAGATGGAGTAGGTGAGTGCGGCAGCTCGAACGCCGAGTCGATCCTTGCTATAACCTTTGACAGCCAGGTAAATCGTTTTCAAGATATTGTAAAGAATGTGCCTGCCTTTAGGCAATTCAGTACTCGTTATCCGCCAAATATCAAAGCGGATAAAAGTAAAAAATTGTTTTATAGCGTTAATAAGCTTTTTCATAAGTTTCCCTTCAGCAAGGTTTGGGGATAAAAATACAGCAGGTCTATAAGCCGGGTTCTGTATTCCGTAAAAACGGAACGTTTGTCATTTATCTGGTTTCGCCATTGCTGACGAAATCTAAGCAATCTACCCTCCGGCATCGGACGAGCCATCCTACTGCGCCGGTTTACTTGATCTTGCAACCCATAAGACGTACGGCTCCGCGTGTCGCCACTCGGACCGGTGAGCTCTTACCTCACCTTTTCACCCTTGCTCCGACCGAAATCGGAGCGGTTATTTTCTGTTACGTTACTTTGTCGTTACCGGCAACTTCCAGTTAGGAAGCATGGCGCTCTGCGTTGCCCGGACTTTCCTCCTCCCGCCAAGCGGAAAGCGACAAACCGACCTACTGTAAGGTGCAAAGATAATGTTTTTTTTGATAAAAAAGATTGATTATCAGTAAAAAGAACATCAATGCGATTCGGCTTTTCCTTAAAAAAAGTAGCTTTAACGGTCAAATCATACATTATCATTATCTTTGCATGTAGTCAATATCAAACATCGAATTATTTAATAAATATGTATCAACTTACCGACTTCCTGCCTACAACAGTTAAAGAGATGAGACTCCATGGTTGGGATAACGTGGATGTGGTGCTTTTCAGTGGCGACGCCTACGTGGATCATCCTGCGTTTGGTCCGGCAGTAGTTGGGCGAGTGATGCAGGCCGAAGGTTTGCGGGTGGCGATCGTGCCACAACCGAATTGGCAGGATGATTTGCGCGATTTTAAAAAGTTTGGTGTACCAAAACTGTTTTTTGCCGTATCAGCAGGCAATATGGACAGCATGGTCAATCATTATACTGCTAATAAGCGTCTTCGCTCAAATGATGCATATACAGCAGGCGGTGAAGCTCATAAACGTCCTGATTACGCGACAATTACCTACTGCAATATCCTAAAAAAACTCTATCCTGATGTGCCGATTGTCATTGGAGGCATTGAAGCATCGCTCAGGCGAGTGACGCACTACGATTATTGGTCGGATAAATTGATGCCGAGCATTTTGGTGGACAGCAAAGCCGATTTGCTTATTTACGGCATGGGTGAAAAACCGCTGAAAGCCGTGATTGCAGAATTGAAAAAAGGACGAAAAATAAACGAACTGACCGATATTCCACAAACTGCTTATCTTTCTGACTCTTTTCCGTACATCGAACATCAAAGTACAGATACAACTTCAAATACCCATCTAACTTCCCCCAAGGGGGAAGAACTACCCATTGCGATTGATGAGAAGCATCCTAATTATTGTACTCAGCAGCCCCCTCTTCTTGGAAAGGGTGTGGGGAGAGGCATAACCATCGAGCTCGTTTCGCATGAAGAATGCCTGCAAGACAAGAAGCGATACGCATCAAATTTCAGAATTGTGGAAGAAGAAAGCAATCGGATGCACGGTGCACGATTACTTCAAAGGGTAGGGGATAAGTGCGTTGTAATCAATCCAATGTATCCGCCGTGGAAGCCCGAAGAGCTGGATGCGACGTATCGTCTGCCTTTCACGCGCCAACCGCATCCAAAGTATAAGAAACGCCCCGTTCCGGCTTATGAAATGATTAAGTTCTCAGTTAATCTGCATCGCGGATGTTTTGGCGGATGTGCGTTCTGCACCATTTCTGCACATCAGGGAAAGTTCATCGTTTCACGGAGCAAGCAGTCCATATTGGACGAAGTCCGAAAAATAAGTCAAGCCGAAGATTTCAAAGGAAATATCAGCGATTTGGGAGGTCCTTCGGCAAATATGTACGGGATGAAAGGAAAGAATCTGAGCATTTGTGAAAAATGCAAACGTCCGTCGTGCATTCACCCGTCGGTGTGCAAAAACTTAGACATTGACCACAGCGCACTCACCGATATTTACCGCTCGGTGGATAAACTGCCCGGCATCAAGCGGTCGTACATTGGCAGCGGGGTGCGGTATGATATGCTTTTGGTGGAAACGGACGATGGAAAAACGGCTAAAAGCCAACGCGAATATATGCGTGAATTGATCAGCAGGCACGTGTCCGGCAGGCTGAAAGTGGCGCCTGAGCATACGTCTGACCGTGTGCTCAGAGTGATGCGCAAGCCTTCGTTCAACTATTTCTACAAATTCAAAAAGATTTTTGAACGAATTAATCGAGAAGAAGGGCTGAATCAGCAGCTGATACCGTATTTTATTTCCAGCCACCCGGCGTGCCGTAATCAGGATATGGCGGAACTTGCTGAAATTACCAAGAAGCTCAACTTCCGACTGGAGCAGGTGCAGGACTTCACACCCACGCCTATGACTTTAGCCACAGAAATTTACTATTCGGGCTATCACCCTTACACGTTGAAACCAATTTTTACAGCACGAACCAAAGAAGAAAAATTGGCGCAAAGGCAGTATTTCTTTTGGTATAAGAAAAACAAAGATGGCGGAAACCGAAAGAATAAAAAGGGAAGGGCAAAGCGGGGAGAATGGAAGAAAAAAAACAGAAAGCTTTATCCTTAATGACAGTTTACTAATTGAACTTACAAACACAGCGAACTCTATAAAAAATGTTGTAAAAATTTGCACGAAATAAAAATTATCTGTACTTTTGCATCCACTTTAAGAAAAGAAAGTTTTTATAATTGCGGAAATAGCTCAGTGGTAGAGCACAACCTTGCCAAGGTTGGGGTCGCGGGTTCGAATCCCGTTTTCCGCTCAAAAAAGAGTTATTCTAAGTCAAAAACGTTGTAGGACAGTAGTTTTACAACGTTTTTTTTATGAAAACCAATGAAATCCTTTTAACAAGCATTAGCATTTAACTTTAGTTTATTCATCGCTATAGTTTTATTCCTTTCAAAAATAAATAGAAATAGTTGCTAATGAAATCCTATATCTAATTTATAATTAAAAGTTTAACCATCTTTGTAAAGTTAATAAAGATAACCTACAGCACAGTATTCCTTTCTTATTTCATTTGCAAGATAATGCTTTTTTGTTTATTTTTGCAAAATATTCACAAAATTAATCAATTTTTCATGAACAAAACCCTATTATCAATATTGGTTATTGCTTTTTTTTCAGTAAATATTTCAATCTTTTCACAGGAAAAAAAAGAGCCTCCAATTCCATTTGAAACGCTTTTTGGAAACAGGCGTGTAGCTATGTCATTAGCTGTTAATAAATCCATTGGAGGCAAGTTCCGTTACAACAACATCTCTTCTGCTGCAGCTTTTTATGATTATCAAAAAGGAAAGACAGAGTTAGTATCGGTCAATTCTATAGTTTATCAATTTCATAAAAATGTGGGAATATCAGCCGGAACACAGTATCATTTCATTAAAGGTTTTATCCCGACTGCGGCGATACATTTTTCTAAAGCAAATCCCACTTGGTTACTTGTTCTGACCCCCTATTATAACTTTATGCCATGGTCAAATATTGAAACAGTTGCAATTGCAGAGTATAAACCGACGTTGAATAAGGATTGGCGTTTATTTACTCGTTTGCAGGGCTTCTATTCTCATGATTTTAAAAAAAATGAAAGAGAACGTACTATGCTCTATTTCCGTCTGGGAGCGACTTATCAAAAATATACATTAGGAATAGGTGGAAATATTGATGGTTATCGTCCGGAGCGTTCTTGCATACAAAATTACGGTGGATTTTTCAGGATAGATATATAAAATTTTTTCATTATGAATATTAAACAAACAGTTAAATCAGCAGTTTTTTATTGCTTGATTATATCACTTGCTTTAAATGCATGTACCGGTAAAAAGAGAGAGAATAAGAACGAAGAACTAACTATCGGTGTGATGTCGTCGATGGACTATTTACCGTTGGCTGTTGCAGATGCACAAGGTTACTTTGAAGAAGAGGGAGCAAATGTTAATTTACAGAAGTTTTTCTCAGCAAACGATCGAGACGCTGCTATCCAAAGTGGTAATCTTGATGGAAGTATAATTGATTATACCGGTGCAGCTCTACAGAGGTCCGGAGGTGTAGAACTATATTTTACATCCCAATGCGATGGTACTTTTGAATTGATAGCCGGAAAGCATACCAATATTAAGTCTATTGATGAGTTGAAGGGAAAAAATGTGGCAATTGCTCAAAATACTGTTATTGATTTCTGTACCGCTATGATATTAGAGAGTGCCGGGATTGAACAAGATGAAGTTAACAAGTTGGAAATAAATAAAATTCCACTCCGTTTGGAAATGCTTCGTAATGAGAAGATAGATCTAACAGTCCTGCCCGATCCTTTCGTAACAATGGCAAAAGATGAGGGTCTTCCTTCAATTATCACTATGAATGATTTGGGATATCATGTGACAGGAATTGTATTTACAAAATCAGCAATAGATAATAAAAAAGAGGAGATAGATGCTTTTTATAGAGCATATAATCGTGCAATCGCTGATTTACAACAACTCCCTCTGTCTGACTTTCAAGATGTGTTAGTAAACGAAGTAGGGTTTCCGCAGCCGCTTGTTGATAAAGTGATATTACCTGAATATCACCCAGCTCAACTGCCTAAGCAGGAAGATTTGGATGCTGTGAACAGATGGTTGCAAGAGAAGCAACTTCTTCCTGTTGATTTTGATATTAATAGTTTAGTTAACCCTGATTTTGTAAATTAGTAAAGTCGGAATGGCTCCTCGCTCCCTCTCACTTCAAAATGTGTCGTTTAAGATAGATGGGCAACTCATATTGCAGGATCTATCATTTGATTTAAGCGAAGGCGAAATTCTTACAGTTGTTGGTCCATCAGGGTGTGGAAAATCTACATTACTCAATATTGTGGGCGGAAACATAAAGGATTATGAAGGGGGAGTATTTTTTAGAAATAGACAAATTGATACCTGGATTCGTGGCTACATCCCACAACATTTAGGGCTACTCCCATGGAAAAAAGTAAAAGCAAATATATTTTTAGCAAATAAGATTAATAAAAATATTCGAATTGCTGAGGAGGAGGCTTTTGAAATTATTAATGAGTTGTCTATTGGTGATTTATTAGATAGGTATCCCTCTGAGTTGAGTGGGGGACAGCAGCAACGGGTAGCTCTGGCTCGATTATTTGTTTCTTGTCCCGATATTTTGTTGATGGATGAGCCCTTTTCTGCCCTTGATGCTTTTACAGCGGACACTTCCAGAAGGTTGTTTTTAAAGCTTTGGGAAAAACGAAAAATAACAACCATTTTTACTACTCACAATCTGTTGGAAGCTGTGATGCTGGGGAAACAGATAATGATAATGAGTAAGATACCTGGAAAGGCGTTCCGTATTATTGAAAATCCGTTGCTAGAAAAGGGATTAGAGCGCAATGAGGAAAATTGTTATCAAATGTCGCTCTATTTGCGCAACTTGATGGGAGAGGAATTTTGTTAATAGATAATTTTGTAAGAGAGATTTGAGTAAATCAAAAGCACATATTCCAAGGTCATTACATCTACTTTTTTTAGGTGTTTTTATTTTTAATCTGTTATGGTGGGTCGTGGCTGTTATAATTCAAAATAAAGTACTTCCCAATCCCATAGATGTTTATAAAATTATGCCTCAGACCATCTCTGAAGGGATGGGAATGCACGCTTGGGCTAGTTTGAGACGTGTGATAATTGGAATGATAATAGCGTTGGTTTTAGGATATATTGGAGGAGTGCTAACAGCTTTGAGTCGTAAGCTGAACCGATTGTTGGAACCATTGCTATATCTCTCTTATCCTGTACCTAAACTGGCTCTACTACCCATTGTTATGATTATTTTTGGTATTGGAGAAACCACAAAAGTGGTAATGATTGTATTAATTGTTGTTTTCCAATTGATGATATCTATACGTGATGCTATCCTGCGCATCCCCAAGGAAAACTTTTTTGTACTCTCTTCCCTTGGCGCGCGGAAAATAGAATATATCAGGCATGTAATTATGCCCGGTATACTACCCAATGTGCTTTCGGCATTAAGGGTTACACTGGGTATTGCTATTTCGGTACTATTTGTTACCGAAACTTTTGGCACTGATAAAGGATTAGGCTTTTTTATTGTAGATGCATGGATGCGATTAGACTATTTAAAGATGTATGTCGGAATTGTAACTATCTCAATAATTGGATTTTTACTGTTTTTACTTATAGATATTACCGATTTGTTGTTTTGTAGATGGAGTAAAGTAAAGGCTCATCTCGCAATGGGGTAAGATTGATATGTACCGTCTTTTCGGATATATCCTTTAAATGTATAAATGTACAAATTTTGTGCAATGCGCCGCCGGGATTTGTAATCCCAGCTCTTGCATTATAAGCCCGCCTGCCTCGGGCAGGGATTTATAACCCGGATTACAAATTATCATAGTATTTTAAGGCGGGATTTGAAATCCCGCCAACTACAGTGCGACTATTTACTCATTTCCTCGCATATCCTTGAGGATGGATGTTGCAGGGTGCTGCAACCCACTGGCGCAGGTGTTTACCTGTGCCTTACCTAAAAGGCAATTGATAATTATTCTATCAAAATTATATCTAATAGTCCTTTTCCGCCCGCATAGTCAATGGCACTGCTATATACATATTTGCTTGCATGTTTTTTCTTGCTCTGACGAGCAACGCACGGATAAATATCCGCGCGAGCGGGGGTTTTGGTGTGACTATTGGAATTGCTTTCGACGATATGATATAGCATGGGGCTTGCCTTCGGCTATTAGGTGGAATAGCATAAAAACCTGCAAAATTTTACTTCAGCAGGTTTTTTCTCTCTATCGGCGCAAGTTTGTAACGTATGCTTTGCTTTATTCTTGCTTGCAACTTTTTTTGTGTTTTATGTGAGCGAAGTTATCGACGAGCTCCGGAAGCTCTTTTTATTATAGAACAATTTATTCTTACGTACCAAGAATTCTTTTCACATCGGCGTAGCTTATGCGGGCTTGTGCTGTTATTTACTCACTTATTAAGATCCGAGGGGATGGGAGAACGAACCACAAGTGGAAGTTGTATCGGTTTAATTTAATAGCAGAAATAAAAAACTTCATTGAAAATTTGGGGGAATAATAAAAAACTTATACTTTTGAAAAATTTTAGAAATATTAAGGCATGAAAAAAGTAGTATTATTTATGTTATTAGCAGTGCTTTTTGCCTGCGAAAAAGAAGATGTAGATGCTGATGATTTGAAGTCATTATCTGGTACAGAATGGACTGGAGCAATGCCAGATTACTATACAGGTTCTGTTGTTATTAAAGTAATTTCAGATACGCAGGCAACTATAACTGCAGGAGATACTTCTATTCCGTTTACATACACATACAACTCATCGTTACAAACAGGCGTTATCGAATCAGGCGGAATTACCTTTATTTTTGAGATAGACGACAATAACTTAAAGGTAATAGATGATTATGGATCTACTTATAACTTTATTCGCACTAAGTAACATTTTGAGAATCATATTAAATCCCTTGTATTGCCACAGGGGGTTACTCTTTCAATAAATGTGTAAGTTTTACCCTTGCTTTGAAAAAGTAATGGCTTTTTTGCTCGAACAATCAACGCACAAATAAATATTCGTATGAGCGGAATAAATTGCGGAAATAGCTCAGTGGTAGAGCACAACCTTGCCAAGGTTGGGGTCGCGGGTTCGAATCCCGTTTTCCGCTCAAAATGAAACCTTTAAGGTTTCAAGTTAGCATCCAAACAATGCTTTCAGATAGTATAAAACGTTGTAGAACTGTAGTTTTACAACGTTTTTTTATGAATATCTATTTCCGTATGATTTTTTGCGTTAATGCTTTAAAGTGAATACTTTTGTTTGATAAAGTGCGTTAATAATTAAGATGAAAAAGACTATTTATATTCTTGCCATTATGCTTTTGGGTACTTGTGTAACAAGTTCTCAGGTAAAAGTCATGCTTGAAAAAGACTATAAAGCGCGAAAGACTGTAACAAGCCAAACCTCGGAAACAGCTGTTGCAAATGATTCCGTAGGGACATTCGGCAAGGCAGAGAAAAAAGTTATGAAAAGTGCGGAAGAAATAGAAGCCATTATCAACGAGCTGAGCTACAAAAACCGCCCGAAAGGCAAAGTAAAAGAAACGAATCGAAAGCTAAGAAAAAATTAGTAGAAAATACAAAATTAACAGGATTTATAGTAGCGGCTGACTGTCTAAATTTGTAAGTTCTAAGTATCCGCAAGGACGAAAAACATAAGATAACGGTTAAGCAACCTTCTAGTGAGGGTTGCTTTTTTGTTCTCTGTTCTTTGTTAAATAAAAAATTTCGGTTTAAGGTATCAAACGTTTATTTTACAGTTAATTATTAAATCACATTGACTTTTAAAAATGGAGATTTCTTTCCAGTCTTAAAATAACTCCAAAAGTTAAATAACACTAAAAGATTAGATACAATATTATGCTGTTACGAAAATATCGTACCTTTACGAAAAATTCGTAATAGTTTGATATATAATTGAGATTATGGAAAAATTAACGCATCAGGAAGAAGAAATTATGTTGCTGATTTGGCAGAATGAGCCGGGATTTATCAAGGACTTTATAGAAAAGATGGATGAGCCACATCCGCCTTACACTACTGTGGCGTCCATCGTAAAAAACTTGGAACGCAAAAATTACGTGCAAGGAAAGCGGTATGGCAATTCTTATCAGTATTCGGCGATAATTAAAGAAGATGAATATAAGAAGAAATTTATGTCGAAAGTCGTGAAAAATTATTTTGACAATTCTTACAAGGAACTTGTGAGCTTCTTTGCCGAGGAGAAGAAAATTACAGCAAAAGAGTTGCAGGAGATAATTAGGTTGATAGAAAGTGAGTAGTGAATAGTAGCGTTCGAAGAATCTGTCAACGGTCTTAACTCAAAACTCAAAGTATTTAAAATCATGGGAATCTATCTTTTAAAAGTAAATGCGTCGATAATCTTGTTTTATTTGTGTTACAAACTGTTTTTTCAGCGTGATACGTTTTGGAAAATGCGAAGGGTTTATCTTTTGGTAAGTATTTTATTTTCATTTGTTTATCCGCTTGTTTCAATGGAAGGATGGTTGAAAAAGCAAGAACCGATTATGACAGCGCTGTCAGCCGTACAGTTGGATGAACTTTTAATTACACCTGAAGGAGTGGGGGATACAACTGCTTTTTCGTTGGAAAATGTATTTTGGACAATTTTTGGTGTCGTAGTTTTATTGTTTCTGATACGAATTATTATACAATTAATTTCAATCATGAGACAGCGTATTCGAGGCACAAAAACAGAACTTCACGGCATGCCGGTAATTCAGGTGGACGAAAAAATCACCCCATTTTCATTTTTCAAATGGATTTTTATCAATCCGGAATTGCACACTGAAGATCAAATAGCGGAAATTCTCGAACATGAACTTACTCACGTGCGGCAGTGGCACTCGGCGGATGTGATTGTGGCGCAGGTGCAGAAAACGTTTTGTTGGTTCAATCCTGCCACCTGGCTCATGGAGCGCGAAATACGCATAAATCTCGAATATTTAGCTGATAATCAAGTTTTAAAATCGGGTTTTGAACCTAAAAAATACCAATATCATTTGTTAAGTCTGACTTACGAAACAGGCGCCGATAGTAAGCTGGGCAATCAATTTAATGTTTCACCTATCAAAAAAAGAATCAAAATGATGAATTCAAAGAAAACCAAAAAAGCAGGATTATTGAAGTATGCTTTGATAATCCCTGTAGCGCTTGCAATGCTGATAATAAGCACAATGCAAGATGTGATAGCTTCGACGTTACATGTCGAAAAAACAGAAATTCCTGTGACGGAACAGGCGGTTGCTGAGCCGAAACCTTCCGTGAAAATTGAAATCAAAGAGCAGCCTAAAAAACCGGAACAGCTAAAAATCGCGGTAATTACGGATCCAAAAACGAATGAAAAACCTAACATTTTCGACGAAGTAGTGGTGGTAGGCTACGGATTTGACGATAAAGAAGCGTCAGATAAAAAGCTGAAAGTGTATGAAGTTGTGGAAGAACCGCCCGTATTTCCCGGCGGAGAAATGGGGATGTTTCAATACTTAATGATGAATATTAAATATCCTGCGGAAGCGCAGAAGCAGAAAATAGAAGGACGCGTGATGGTTCAGTTTGTCGTAAATGAAATCGGAAAAATAGAGTCTTCAAAAATTCTAAGAGGTATAGACCCATTGCTTGATGCAGAAGCCCTTCGGGTTGTTAATTCCATGCCGAATTGGACACCGGGAAAACAAGGCGGCAAAAATGTTAGCGTACGCTATACGCTGCCCATCCAGTTTAAACTCCAGAACGATGGTAAGAAAGATGTAGAAACTTCTAAGGACAAAGCACGCACAAAATCTCAGGAAGCTGTCAGAAAAGATATTCTGGTGGTAGTGGATGGAAAAATCGTACCTTTCGAGAAGCTGAATGAAATCGACCCAAAAAACATCGAAAATATAAACGTGCTAAAAGATAAAAAAGCCACCGAACTCTATGGTGATAAAGGGAAAAACGGCGTGATAATAGTTACTATGCGGAAATAAAGAATTTCTATTAAAATTTCTCTCAAATCTTTGTTTATTAATCAAAAAAGGCATCAAGCGAACTACTTGATGCCTTTTATATTACGTTGATTACTGATTTACAGTCAGCAACTTTTAATTTATAGCATTCACATGAACTTAGAAGTCCATGGCTTCCTTCAATATCTGATTTACTTCTTCTTTGATGGATTTAGCAAACTCATCTACCGATTGCGTGAACTGCTTACCACCACCTTGCTTGCGTACGGAAACTTCGCCGCTTTCGGCTTCTTTCTCGCCCACAATCAACATATAAGGAATCCGTTTCAATTCGTTGTCGCGGATTTTACGACCCACTTTTTCGTTGCGGTCATCCACCGATACGCGAATATCTTGTGCATCCAGTTTTTTGGCAACTTGCTCGGCATATTCATTAAACTTCTCACTTATGGGGAGAACGACAGCTTGCTCAGGGGTTAGCCAGAGCGGGAATTTTCCGGCAGTATGTTCAATCAACACAGCAACAAAGCGTTCCATGGAACCAAATGGCGCACGGTGAATCATCACAGGGCGGTGCTTTTGATTGTCTTCGCCGGTGTATTCCAGTTTGAATCGTTCCGGTAGGTTATAGTCTACTTGGATAGTCCCGAGCTGCCATTTCCGCCCGATGGCATCACGTACCATGAAATCGAGCTTAGGTCCGTAAAACGCGGCTTCACCTTCTTCCACCACCGCTTTTATCCCCTTTTCTTTACAAGCTTCTACGATGGCTTGTTCGGCTTTTTCCCAGTTTTCATCGCTTCCGATGTATTTCTCTTTGTTGTCCGGGTCACGGAGTGAAATCTGTACTTCCACATTGGTAAAGTCCAATGCTTTGAAAATAATATGGATGATATCCATGACTTTCAAAAACTCGTTTTTTACCTGATCGGGACGGCAAAAAATATGCGCATCGTCTTGCGTAAATGAGCGAACACGTGTAAGTCCATGAAGTTCACCGCTTTGCTCGTAGCGATACACCGTTCCAAATTCCGCCATACGAATAGGCAAGTCTTTGTACGAGCGTGGTTTGTGTTTATAAATTTCGCAGTGATGGGGGCAATTCATCGGTTTTAGCAAGTACTCTTCGTTTTCTTCAGGGGTATGGATCGGCTGAAATGAATCTTTACCGTATTTATCATAGTGTCCGGAAGTTACGTAAAGCAATTTATTGCCGATATGCGGCGTAATAACTTGTTCATATTCGTATTTTCGTTGAATTTTTTTCAAAAAATCTTCCAGACGAAGGCGAAGTGCTGTCCCTTTCGGGAGCCACATCGGCAATCCTTTTCCCACCGTGTCGGAGAACATGAAGAGTTCCAGCTCTTTCCCAATTTTTCGATGGTCTCGTTTTTTGGCTTCTTCCAGCATTACCAAGTATTCATCCAACATTTTTTTCTTCGGGAAAGTGATGCCGTAGATTCGAGTCAGTTGTTTCCGATTTTCATCGCCGCGCCAATATGCTCCGGCAACATTCAGCATTTTGATGGCTTTGATATCGCCGGTATTTTTTAAGTGCGGTCCACGACACAAATCGGTAAAATTACCTTGTGTATAAAGGGTTATTGTGCCGTCTTCAAGTTCAGAAATAAGTTCCGTTTTGTATTCATCGCCTTTCTCTTCAAAAAGTTTTAAGGCATCATGCTTTGAAATATCCTTGCGGACAATATCTTCTTTACGTGCAGCCAGTTCAATCATCTTTTTTTCGATGGCAGGCAAGTCGCTCTCTTTAATGACAGCCGTGCCCGGATCTACATCGTAATAAAACCCGTTTTCAATAGCAGGTCCGATACCGAATTTTATTCCGGGATAAAGCTCTTGGAGTGCTTCGGCCATTAAGTGTGCCGAGCTGTGCCAATAGGCGTGCTTGCCTTCAGGATCATCCCATTTATAGAGAACGATGGATGAATCACTGTTGATGGGGCGGGTGAGATCCCATGTATCACCATTTACGCCTACAGATAGCACTTCTTTAGCAAGTCTTGAACTGATGCTTTCAGCAATTTCGAGTCCGGTAACGCCGGCTTCGTACTGACGGACATTTCCGTCGGGGAATGTAATGTTAATCATAATTTTTTGTACCTTACAAGTGGTTTTACAAAATAAGCAACAAAGTTAGCAAGAAAAGTTGGAAGATTGAAGCTATGAAGCCTTCAATTTTTAAACAACCATAAACTTGGAACGAGTCGGTATTATTTCTTTACGTATTTTTCAACCTATACCGACTCATTAGATTCTTTATCTAATTAATGGTTTTCTTTCTAAGAATGTTTAAGTGCGGTATGGTATATTTGTGTAATTATATTGTAAATAATTACTGAAAACACTTGAAACGGCTACTTTTATTGCAAAAAGTTCTTTAAAATCGGCTTTTCGACTAAATACTTTCGTTTTCTGAAAATAAGTTTACGCTAACTTACACTTTTATTCAAATATTAATGGTTAACTTTGTATGACTTTTGAAAAGTACAATCACTTCAATTGTAAATTATTAATTCATAAATAAAATCATTATGTATAAATTATTTGATATCAAAGACCGAGTGATAGTTATTACCGGCGGGACGGGTGTTCTTGGTACAAGTATGGTAGAATACCTTGCAGCTCATGGAGCGAAAATGGCTGTAATGGCGCGTAACAAAGAAAAAGGTGACAAACTGATTGAAAGAGTGAAAGCAAACGATGGCGAAGCCATGTTTTTGGTAACTGACGTCACCGATGAAGCTATTTTGAAACAGAATGCCAAAGACATCATTGCGAAATATGGAAAAATAGATGTGTTAATCAACGCTGCTGGTGGAAATATGCCCGGAGCAACCATTGGTCCAAATAATAATATCTTTGATTTAAAAACGGATGACTTCCGTGAAGTGGTTAATTTGAACCTGATGGGAACAGTTATTCCGACAGTTATTTTTGCTGAGCATATGGTTAATGCAAAACAGGGAAATATCGTTAATATCTCGTCGGCATCGGCATTACGTCCGCTCACGCGTGTGGCAGGCTACGGCTCAGCAAAAGCAGCTGTAACTAACTTTACCAAATACATGGCAGGTGAAATGGCTATTAAATTTGGCGAAACATTTCGAGTAAATGCAATTTGTCCCGGTTTTTTCATTACCGACCAAAACCGTGCGTTACTCACCAATCCTGACGGAAGTTATTCTGATCGTGGCAATACAATTATTGCTCACACACCATTCCGTCGCTTCGGAGTTCCCGAAGATCTGCTTGGAACTCTGCATTATCTTGTCAGCGATGCTTCCAAATTCGTAACGGGTACGGTAGCTATCGTGGATGGCGGATTTGATGCATTTAGTATTTAAAAAAATAAGTTAAACATAAAGTAAAAGTATAAGTTAAATGAAATTAAGAAAAGATTCAAAATACGCATTAATTGTTCCGACAAGCATCGGAGTGCGTATCACGCCGGTAAATGGACAACCGGTTCACAGTAGTCATTTATTTGAAATGACGGCAACAAGTGCCGAGACTAACGTGGCAAGTATTTCTTCCTATCTTGGATTGCCCGTAAAAGTACTTACTAATTTTGTGAAAGACAGTCCGATAGCACAGTTTATTAAATCAGACCTTCGTCGCCGAAATATGGATTACGAAGGACCGGATGTTCCACAAGGTGGCCCATGGGGCTATCGTCATCAATTTAATGTTGCTGATAGTGGTTTCGGGCTTCGTGGTCCGCGCGTTCATAACGACCGTGCCGGTGAAGTTGGACGCACGCTGAACGTAAAAGACTTTGATATGGAGCAGATTTTTGCGCAAGATGGTGTGCAGATTGTACATATCTCTGGACTTATTGCTGCACTGTCACCAGATACAAGTAATTTCTGTTTGGAATTGGCTCGATACGCCAAGAAAAACGGCACGCTGATTTCGTTTGACCTGAATCATCGGGCAACTTTCTGGGAAGGGCGTGAAGAAGAACTTCACAAAGCGTTTGATGAAATCGCATCGTTGTCGGATATTTTGATTGGAAATGAAGAAGACTTCCAGCTTTGCTTAGGCGTTAAAGGTCCGAAAGCGGGTGGAGAAAATATTGAAGATACGATGGATGCCTTTAAAGGAATGATTAAAAATGCCAAAAAAGCTTATCCGAAAGTTTCTGTTTTTGCAAACACACTACGGGAAGTTTTAAGTGCAAACGAACATCTTTGGGGAGCGATTGTTTATGAAAATGACACGTTCCACGTTGAAAATCTGCGCAAAATTGTTGTTCTTGATCGTATCGGTGGTGGTGACGGATTTGTCGGCGGACTTCTATACAGCATCCTAAAAGGTTGGGAGCCTGAGAAGTGGGTTCAATTTGCTTGGGCAAGCGGTGCTTTAGCAACAACATTCTTGACCGATTATGCACAACCTGCCGATGAAGAGATGATTTGGAGCATTTGGGAAGGAAACGCAAGGGTAAGAAGGTGATTTTCGTTAGTCGTAATTAAGAATAAATATTTACATAAATGAAAAATAAAGCAGATATTGGATTAATTGGTTTAGCCGTAATGGGTGAAAACCTGATACTGAATATGGAAAGTAAAGGCTATACTGTAGCCGTTTTTAACCGTACAGTAGATAAAGTAGAAAAATTTATTAATGGTCGTGGAGCCGGTAAAAACTTTCTTGGAGCTAAGAATTTAGAGGAATTTGTAGCTTCCATAGAGCGTCCACGTAAAGTAATGATGCTGGTAAAGGCAGGAAAACCAGTCGATGATTTTATTGAAAAATTGATTCCGCTGTTGGAGCCGGGCGACATAATTATTGATGGAGGAAACAGCCATTTTCCGGATACCGTTCGTCGCACAGAATATGTGGAAAGTAAAGGTTTGCTTTATATAGGTACGGGTGTTTCCGGTGGAGAGGAAGGCGCACTGAAAGGTCCTTCGATGATGCCGGGCGGTTCACCAAAAGCTTGGCCCTATGTAAAGGATATTTTTCAATCTATTTCCGCGAAAGTGGAAGGTGGAATCCCTTGTTGCGATTGGGTAGGCGAGGATGGTGCCGGACATTTTGTGAAAATGGTTCATAATGGCATCGAATATGGTGATATGCAGATAATTAACGAGGCGTATCATATTATGAAAGATTTGCTCGGAATGGATGCTTTTGCACAACACGAAGTCTTTAAAAAATGGAATACCGGAAAACTGGACAGCTATCTGATTGAGATTACGCGAGATATTTTAGCGTTCAAAGATGAGGATGGTTCCCCGCTTGTTGAAAAAATATTGGATACAGCCGGACAAAAAGGTACCGGAAAATGGACTTCTATCACCGCATTGGATTTGGGTATTCCGTTGACATTGATTGGTGAAGCTGTGTTTTCACGTTACTTGTCGGCTCAAAAAGAGTTGCGCGTGGAAGCGTCTAAAACCTTATCCGGTCCTGAAATTAACTTCAAAGGTGATAAAGAGCAATTTATTAATGATTTAGAAAATGCAATTTACGCATCCAAAATCGTTTCGTACGCACAAGGTTACGATTTGATGATGCAAGCCGCCAAGGAATACAACTGGAATTTGAACTACGGTGGTATTGCTTTGATGTGGCGTGGTGGATGTATCATCCGTTCTGTTTTCTTGAAAGACATTAAAAAAGCTTTCGATAAAAATCCAAATCTTCGTAACCTGCTTCTCGATCCGTTCTTTAAAGAACAAGTGGAAGCAGCTCAAGCAGGCTGGAGACGTGTTTGTGCCACGGCTGTGGAAAACGGAATACCCGTTCCGGCAATGACATCCGCTTTGGCGTATTACGACGGATTCCGTAACGAAAGATTGCCGGCGAATTTGCTTCAGGCTCAACGCGACTACTTCGGTGCACATATGTACGAACGTGTGGACAAACCACGTGGAGAATTTTTCCACACCAACTGGACAGGAACAGGTGGTGAAACAGCTTCAACTACTTACGAAGCATAAAAAGAAAATTTAACGGACAACAAGAATCTCTGCCACAATTAGCTGTGGCAGAGATAATTTATACTTTTTTGTCTAATAATGAATTAGCTAATAAATTACTCAACCATTTTACCATTCAACTCAATAGCAATGATTTACTATTCCAACGGTTCTACTAAAACCAATTTATCAGCAGAAGATTTACGAAACGGTTTACATGAAGCCTTAACCAAAATAGGGAAAAAGCAAAAAGTGCTGGTTGTACCGCCTGATTTTACCCGTTTTCCAAGTAGGGCAGGGGAGCTAACCGAATTTGCTTGGGAATACTATGGGAATAAACTCGTAGATATACTTCCAGCGTTAGGTACTCATACGCCAATGACTGAAGAACAGATTTCAAAAATGTTCGGAAAAACACCACGGAGCCTTTTTCGTGATCACGATTGGCGCAATGATGTAGTTACGCTTGGCTACGTGCCGGCAGAATTTGTGAAAGATGTTTCAGAAGGAGCTGTTGATTTTGAATGGCCCGTTCAAGTGAATAAATTGCTTCAAAATGGCGGACATGATTTAATACTTTCTATCGGGCAGGTGGTGCCGCACGAAGTAGTAGGAATAGCCAATTATAACAAGAATATTTTTGTTGGAACCGGAGGAGCGGAAGGCATTAACAAGAGCCATTTTATCGGAGCCGCATATGGCATGGAGAAAATGATGGGACGTGCGGACACACCGGTGCGAAGGGTGTTTAACTATGCATCAGAGAATCTTGCTTCGCATTTGCCGATTGTGTATGTGCTGACTGTTGTAGGCTTAAACAAACAAGGAAATCTGCAGACTTTCGGATTGTTTGTGGGAGATGATTACGATGTGTTTAATATTGCCGCGAAGCTCTCGCTCGAAGTGAATTTTGAAATGGTAGAAAAGCCGTTGAAAAAAGTGTTAGTGTGGTTAGATCCGACAGAGTTTAAAAGTACTTGGCTGGGCAACAAATCCATTTACAGAACTCGGATGGCTATTGCCGATGGCGGAGAATTGATTGTCCTTGCGCCTGCGCTAAAAGAATTTGGTGAAGATAAGCAGATTGATAAACTGATAAGAAAATACGGCTATTTTGGCACACCTAAAACTTTGAAAGCTACAAAAGAAAATAAAGATTTACAGGATAATCTGAGTGCGGCAGCGCATCTAATCCACGGATCTTCCGAAGGAAGGTTTTCCATCACATACTGTCCCGGTAAAGGAAAAGAAAATTTGACGCGAGAAGAAATCGAGAGTGTTGGGTTTCAATGGGCTGATATTGATGAGGTAATGGAAAAATACAATTTTAATTCTCTCAAAGAAGGATTCAACACCTTGCCGAACGGTGAAGAGATTTTCTATATCTCAAATCCGGCTTTGGGGCTTTGGGCACATCGAGACCGATTTGAGTTTTAGCAACTACGGGACCGATTAAACAATTAACTTATTATTTACAGTAACTTAGTGGCATGGCAATGGTGACTTAACTGTGAGGTATGGCTCATGCCACCCATTTTTTACTTAACAGAAAATTCATTAGCGTATCGTCTGCTTTGACTCTAATTCTTGTTAATTTCGGAGCCGGAATATATGGTGTTCTTCTTTTTTCTTTCCATAATCTACATTTTTTTAGTGTTTGACGTAATGCCATGACATTAAAGCACAGTATTTTTATGGTTCAAACATCTTAATACAAGTACAACGGTACGTAAGAAATAGAATCTTGTGGTATTTTTGCCGGATCACAATTGACTACCGTAAAGTGATAGCATTCCTGTCGCCATTCTCTCACTGCTACAAGCCTACATTGTTCTCTAAAATCAAGCATCGTTTCTCTGAGTGCTTCGGTCGGATAGATGTTTTGCTCAGTTTTATCGGTTTTTGTATTGTAAAATTCCTTGTAAGTTACATCGACTGTGGCACCGTAAAGGTGAGTTGACTGCGAATGGGCATTCCTATTTCGTATCAACAGGTTATGTTGAGTTTCGGTTGTGCGAAGTGCCGAAGTAATCAGAATTCTGTAATGATCTTTATCCTTTTCTCTTAATTTTTGGCGGAACATTAGCCCGATATCACTTAGTAATTGTGCCATTTCAGGAGTAACATACGGATACGAGTGTGTCAGATTTTTCAAGTGGTAAAGCGGGTTATTTTTTAGCCTAACTAACTTATTTTGGTTTAGGAGCATGGTACTGTCCGCTATAAAAGCCTGATTAGTGATATAAATTTTTTCCAATCCATTTGCTTGAGCATGAAGTAGCTGTGTGTCGTTGTCGTCATTCAGTTTACGCTGCGACATTACGGGTACTGTAGCATAAAGTAGTCTGTTGCAGTCAACTACCTCAAGATTGTTGTATGTTATACTGGGAATGGATTTGTTTTTATGGATGAGAATAATTGTTAAAATACCTGAAAGTATAATTGTAATAACCACTATAAATGTGATTTTGTAAGTTTTAAGAAAATATAATAGCTGGTTAATGATTTTTCTGAGATACATATCTTTGAATTTAGTTGCAAAATCAAAATTACATAAAAAAATTCATTATTTTATCTGCCAGTTAATATATAATAAAAAATTTATTTTTCACATTTTTGTCATAAATAAAAAAAGAGGCTACACAAATGCAGCCTCCCTGACAAATAATTTAGAAATTGAGTTTATTTTATAAGTATCTTAGTTGTGTTTCTCTTGTTGTTTTCATCGGTAGCCTTTATGATGTAAACACCTCTAGTAAGGCGACTGATGTTTATTTCGTTGCTGTTTTCAGCTTCCATCATTTTTGATCCCATTGTAGAGAAAATCTCAACCTTGTGAGTATTTATTCCTTTTATAAACAATATCTTATCGCTTACGAAGCATCTAAATGATTGTTCATCAAATTGAGCAGTATCTATAGGGAGTTCACTAGGCGTTATATTGTATGCGAAGTAGGCAACTCCCTGCAATTGACTGGCTACCCAAGCTTCCACGGTTTCTGAGGTAGCATTTACTATGCAACCACCTGCACAGTTCGTGTTTCGAGCTGTGCTTGCCAACCCTGCTGTCGGATATTTATTCAGAACTTTGCCATTTTCCCAGCCTAGTGATGTGTCTATAAGCTTCATACAACCTCCCTTATAAGTCTCGGAATCTACTCCTGGATTGAACGACGTTATCATAGCATAACCTCTATCTTTGAACTGGAATGCTGCAAAACCATTTCCCCATGGTACATCGTCGGGAACAGTGTATTGTGCTACTCCACTAGTATTCAATCGAGTTAAAGGATTATCTTTTCCGTTAATCCAATAGCCGTTATCATCGGGATGTACACGGATAGATGATGAGCATTTAAGCTGTGTGCCGTCGGCATTAGTTGCGTTGATAACGGTCGGTGTTTCACTTACAATACCGTTTGTAACTTTGTAGGTTACGATACGAGTAACTTTTTCATTGTAATCGTCATGTGCAAAAACAAAACTACCGTTTGTCCAGTCACCCGTGAAGCCGATACAGTCTCCTAATTGAGAAGCACCTCCCAGCTTGGTTGTTTCTAAAATACAAATTGGTTTGGCATCCACATTGTCCCAAGCATACAATTTAAGAGGATCTGTTGTTGAAGCTAAATTACAAGCGACAATTTTGCCTGCACAATATTTTACATCACAGAATGTAAGTGTACCTCCAGATACTCCAGTCTTGTCCAGATTCAATAATTCGGTACCTGTCTGTGAATTAACTACCTTAATATCAGAATGGTTGTAAACCATATATAATCTCTGATCGAAGCCATAGGCGATGTTACGCACTTTTGATGCATCCCATCCCTTGGATGTCAAGGTTCCTTTTGTTTCGCTGAAATTCCATAATTCCTTTAGGGTAAAATCTGGGGCAGCGTTACCGATTCCTGAAACTTCAACAGTTTTAGTTAATTCTCCACCTTTAACAGTAATGGTTCCTGAATAACTTTGTGCAGCTGTAGGATTAAATGTAACTTTAACAGTTCCTCCCGCTGTAGGCAGCGATGTAGGACTTACTGTAAATGAGCTTGAGTTAGAAGATACGGCTATTTTCGAAGTAAGGTTAGTACCCTTTACAGTAAATGTTTTTGTAGCCGTCTGATTAACATTGGCACTTAATGACAGTGATGTTGGGTTGACGGTTAGAGAAGACGGATTAGGTTTATCATAACGGGCTACGCATCCCCAATAAAATGTATTAATGTTGGCCCATCCATTATTATACCCCGGCCAATCGTAGGTAGCATAACGGCCATCCCAATTAGGATAATAAGTTGCATTATAATCTCCGTATGGATCATGACAAACAAATGACCCTCTCTTATAGGAAATAATATCTGACCCGGGTTTAACTTCCCCGTTGGCTCTAAATCCAAGCACTACGTGTCCATTCGTGTTGTTTTTTAGGCAGATGGTGTAGGGATAATTTAAGGAAGTCT
>JAAYSS010000079.1 GCA_012518275.1 Bacteroidales bacterium | reverse complement strand
TATAATCGGAAAATCAAAAAGTACAAAAATACAAAACAAATTGTACAAATTTAGTGAAACACAACAATAATAATAAAGGCGAGTGATGATGCTCGCCTTTTATTTTTAATAGTAAGTTTGATTTAGTAGTTTACTGAAAAATAAAGATTGTCGCCGTTTTCAAGGATTTTTGATAAAATTTCGTGATATTTATTCATGATTATTTCTTTTTATAAAGCATTATATCTGTATATTTTGACGTGTGATTCATCTGAGTGTCTATCGCTACCTTTACGGCACCGTTGAATAGATTAGCAGAACTCATATTTTTTTCCAGCCAGTCGCATAGTTCGATGATACTGCTTTTATTTGATGTAAAATAAAAGTAATTCGTGTTCTTAAGTGTATGTAAAACATCGAGATAATCTTTCAATTTCCAATAACCGATATAGGTTCCGGCATTAGTGGATAGATATGGCGGGTCTATTAAAAAAACTACATCATCTCGGTGGCGGTATTTTTCGAACAATTCTTTATAATCCATTCTAACGACGTGGATACCGTCAAGATAGCCTTCTGCATTATAGTTTGATTTTCGGATGTTATTATATAAACTTTCCTTTTTGAATTCTGCTAAATTAGTGCAGTACTTCATGCTGAACATTAGCGAACTGGACAGCGTGATATAATCAACGTAGCCGTTTTTATCGGCTTCTGTGAGCGTTTCGATGATGCGTGTGCGTAATGGTTCAGTAATTAATTTATTGCGCGGGTAATCGGCTAACATCGTTCGTATTTTAGAAAGGAGAGCGTTTGTTTCATTCACATTACTAAGTCGCTCACAGTAATTGTCGTAATCGTTGTAAATTATAACAGCATGCGGAAACACCTGACGAGTGAAGTGCGATAGCAGTCCGGAACCTCCGAACAAATCGACATAAATAAATTTGTCGTTGTAATTGTTTTTTAAAGCCTGTTTAAACGGTTTTTGAAATTTCCGTTTTTGCCCCTGAAACGGCAGCGGGGCTTGATTGAAATTTTTGTTCATAATAAAAAAAGTTTAGGTTAAAATGTTTATTTTCAAAATAATTACCATATTTGTGGTCTCTCACATTCCCAAATAAAAAAAGGCGTACGCGCGTCCGAAACAAAGGCATTGCCTCTGTCGTTGGTGCGCGTACACCTGAAATATCCGGTAGTGGAGTGAGAGCCTTACCGGGTGGCGGCAGAGGTTTTGTTATTTCTCTGCCTAAAATAAATTTGAATGTCTAATTTTTATTTCAAAATATTATGAAAAAACTACTACTACTATCACTTGTCGTGTTACTTGCCGCATGCGGGAAAAATAACGATAACAATGAACCGAAAGAACCGTTCAAAATCGACCCGCTTGCAACTGTGAATATCAAGCCCGAGAAAGGCGCTTGGAAAGCCCCTGCAATGCGTGTGAAGTCTGAAAACCCACAACACTTATCAGCGCTCGAAATCGTTAAAAAAGCTACCATTATGCAATATTATAACCCAAACATAATGCAAAATGCAGAATGCTGGGAACGTGGCTTTGATAAATTGCAGCGTGATACCATTTCTGACCCTCCCGCGCTGAAAATGTGGGCAACTGACATCATCAACGAAAAAGGAGAATTTGTGCCTGGTTTTATCGAAGCAAAAGATGTAATACTTATACATTTTTCTCCTAATTATGACCCATATACGAAAGAACCTCGTGATACTATCGGTTATATTCCAAACTCTGTAATGCGTACTGCTGAAAAAGCCGTTAAAGAAGCATATCAAGCAAATGACCCGGATGAAGTCTTGCGATTGTTTAACGATGCATTTACATTTAGACCGATAACAGGTGCTGAATATAAAGCACTCAAACAAGCAGGAAATCAATAATACAGGGCGGTACTTTTACCGCCTTTTTTATCAATACGGCGTTCGCACGAGAATAAAATCAAAAAAACCCGAACAAACAATTTGAATACTATTCGCCGTTTTATTTTGATAATACCAAGTTGAGTTTCCTTTCATTGCCACTTGCACAGTATATTTCAAATCTCCTATATTGTGATAAACAGTTACCGTACTCTCTGCACGAGATGCGGAGATGACTTTTCCCCATAGGTTTGCTCCTCCCCGCCTGCTACTTACACTTCCTCCTCCTAATCCTCCCGGTATATCTATTGCGCCCCTTATTTTCAATCCTTCAAGTGCCGAATAATACATATATTTCGCAGCATCCCAGAATGAATAAAACCCGTCATTTCCTATTTTTGTTTGAAAAATATAGCTTGTAGCTTCTATTCTTGTAGCTTCTGTTACACCCTTAACAATGGCTGTACTCGTGTGTGATTCGCCCATGAATAAGTCCACGGAAACTGTCAAAAAAATGCGGTATGAACCCGGTGGCAAGCCGACAGAATAGAGTTTATCTGAAACAGGGTCAAAACCAACATCATAAAACTCTATCCCATCAGAAGCGTTTATAATCGTTAAATGCCAAAGTGGGTCTGTCTTTGTAGGGTCTGGAATAGCCGTAATTTTAAATTTCAAAACAGAATCCTGCGTTATGGTTATAGCTTGTGTATATGCCACTATATCACGTATTGGACTTGTTAGCTCTTTACTCCAAGAAGATTGATATAAGATATATTCTGTTACCGGAGTAAGTAGTGTGTCTAACGGCTCTATCGGTTTTTCTGTAAACGACATTGAGCTTGATTTTAGCGTGTCAGAAAAAATATCTAACCCGCCAATCTTTCCCGATTGAGCTATTATTTTCCCTATTATTTCAAGCAAAGAGCCATCTGCATTCCATTTAATATTTCCACCTGCTAAATGCCCACTTCCGTCGTGCCGTAAGTCAATACTCTTCTTTTCCGACTCTGTCCCGAAACCCTCTACCCCGGTAGCAATGGCTGTTTGATTATTTTTCAAACCGCTTATATAGCTTCTAACTATATTTTGTTCATCGCGAGCCCCTATAATGCTTCCAAGAATTAATCCACCATTTATTTCAGCCGTTTGTTTTAATGCATCTTCCAAATAACCACTTTTAAAATCACTCGCTACTGTGCCTTTTTCAAGTTGTATGTTTGTGATAAAGAAAGTAGCCGCATTATTAGCATAAAAAACAATATTTTGGTGTGTGGTTGGTGTAAATCGATAGATATGCCTTTCCCACGTATCTGTTTTTGTTATTTCACGTGTTTGAATATTTTCCTCATGTCCAAAATACAAATTAAACTCTTCAGATCCAGATTTTTTAAGCAAAAAAGAAAGCGTGTAAGTGCGATTTAATTCAAGTTTATTCATCAAGTTTTGCCACACCCCTTGACCGTATGTTGTAGCTGTTACTTTTAAGCAGCTTGTTGCACCAATTGGTATGTCTGTACCTGAATATATCGTTAAAGTCTCCGGAAGCGTTTCTATCGGTGAATTTATATTCCAGTCGTTTAACCCATTAAAGAAATTACCATTTTGAATCAGATTAACTCCGCCGACTTCGATGTCTGCTTGCACCCCTGTATCTTCGTACCTTCCTGTTTCTGCGTTCCACTCCCACCACGTGCCGTTCTCGATGTAAGGCGAACGCCCATCCG
>JAAYSS010000078.1 GCA_012518275.1 Bacteroidales bacterium | reverse complement strand
ACCGGTGTGAAAGATGGTCATCATCAGCTTTATACAGACTTTAACGATGAGTTTGACGGGCGGGCTATGGTGTTCCCGCTGGGATTGCTGATTGAATACAACCTTTCTAAAAGCTTTGCACTTGGATTGAAATCTCAGCTTAGAGCCTTCAATAAAGATTACATTGAGCAACGAATCCAACACGGTGTTACTAATGACTTTGTGGAAATGGCTACGTTGCAGTTGCGCTACAAATTCTGCGCTCATCGCAAAGACCATACGCGCAATATCAACTCGGCTCAATATGCAGGCTTGGTTACCAATGACGATATTGATAACTTGCAAAGACAAATCGGCGGTATCGTTGTTCCTGTTGATCCGACAGATAGACTGGACGACTTGGACGGACGTCTCAGAAAACTTGAAGACTACTTGGATATCGACGGACCGGATGATGACAACGACGGTGTGCCAAACAGCCGCGACCAAGAACCTAACACACCGGCCGGTAATCAAGTGGATTTCTGGGGAAGAACCATTCCGAAAGGTACTACGTATGATCCGGAAGCCTTTATCTTCTTTGACTTTGACAAAACAAACTTAGATGAAGAAGCTCACAGAGCTATCCGTATTGCTGCTGATAAGTTGCAAGCAGATCCGGATTTATTGGTAGAAGTTCGTGGATTTACAGATAATATGGGTACAGATACTTACAATGCCGGCTTAAGCCAGCGTCGTGCGGATAGAGTGAAAAAAGAACTGGTTGACAGATATGGCATTGACCCAAATAGAATCGTTGCTAACGGTAAAGGTAAATATAATCCGGAAGATACCGTGATGCCGTATCGTCCGTACCGTACTGCTGCATTCTTCTACAGCAAATAAAACTCGACGCCGTATTAAGGTTAAGGTGTTTTGTTTTCATAGCTATGTAAAACCCGCAAACTTGCGGGTTTTACTTTTTTATTAACTGTTTAATTTTGATTATTTTTGCAGCATGAAAAAAGAAGATTTACGAATCGTTTTTATGGGGACTCCGGAGTTTGCTGTGGAAAGTCTAAAAGGATTGGTTGAAGGCGGATACAATGTGGTCGGGGTTATCACCATGCCCGACAAACCGGCAGGACGCGGGCATAAGATACGATTCTCGGCGGTTAAAGAATATGCCCTTTCGCAAAATCTCAACATCCTTCAGCCGGGAAACCTGAAAGATGAGGCGTTTTTAGCGGAGTTGAGAAGCCTGAACGCCGACTTACAGGTAGTCGTTGCATTTCGGATGTTGCCGGAAGTGGTTTGGAGCATGCCGAAGCATGGCACATTTAACCTTCATGCCTCGTTACTACCACAATATCGAGGTGCGGCACCTATCAATTGGGCGGTAATAAACGGTGAAAAAGAAACCGGTGCCACCACGTTTTTCTTACAACACGAAATTGATACGGGCGAAATCATTCTGCAAAGGCGAATAACAATAAATGATGACGACAATGTCGGAACCATTCACGATAAGCTGATGATACTCGGTGCGGAAATGGTAACCGAAACGGTTGATTTGATTATTAATGATAAAGTCTCGGCTATTTCGCAGGAAAAATTGATAGTAAAAGGAGAAGCCTTGAAACCTGCCCCGAAGATATTTAAGGAAACTTGCGAGCTGAAAATGGATATGGATGTAGAGAGTGCTCATAACTTTGTCCGCGGACTTTCGCCCTACCCGGCGGCGTGGGCTGATGTGAAATTTCCACAACTTCCGGAGAAAATAACGCTGAAAATTTTTGAAACCCGACCTGAGAAACAAAATCATTCTCATCCCGAAGGTGAAATTATCATTGAAGGTAAAAAATCAGCTAAGATAGCCTTGAGAGACGGTTTCCTTGTTTTGAAAGAGATACAAGCGCCGGGGAAAAGAAGGATGAGAATTGTGGATTTTCTAAACGGGCTTCAAGGGTAATAGGTATAAAAGTTATAAACCGAAAATAATATGAAAAAGATAGCACAAAAAATCACCGAATTAATCGGTAATACTCCGCTGTTGCAATTAAACAACTATTCATCTCAAAAAGGTTTGAGTGCTGCTCTGGTTGTTAAACTCGAATCCTTCAATCCTGCGGGCTCAGTAAAAGACCGTGTCGCGTTAGCGATGATTGAGGATGCGGAGGCAAAAGGAATACTCAAAGCCGGAGTAGAAATCGTGGAGCCAACCAGTGGCAACACCGGTATCGGACTGGCTATGGTGGCAGCAACGAAAGGTTACAAGCTGACCCTTACCATGCCCGAAACGATGAGCGTGGAGCGCAGAAACCTGTTGAAAGCTTTTGGTGCTCACATCGTGCTGACACCCGGCGCAGCAGGGATGCAAGGAGCGATAGAAAAAGCAAACGAACTGGCAGAGGAACGAGGAAATGTTTTTATTCCCCAGCAGTTTGAAAACCGGGCCAACCCTGCTGCTCATATTCGCACTACCGGTGAGGAAATCTGGCGCGATACCGACGGTAAGGTTGCAATTTTTGTGGCAAGCGTAGGAACGGGAGGCACGGTAAGCGGTACAGGGAAGGCTTTGAAAAAACACAATCCGAACATAAAAGTAGTGGCGGTAGAACCGGCAGATTCACCCGTTTTATCCGGAGGAAATCCGGGACCGCACAAAATTCAGGGCATCGGAGCCGGATTTATCCCCAAAGTGTATGACAGCGATGTGGTTGATGAAATCATTCAAATCACGACCGATGAAGCTTTTCTCGCATCACGGGAAGTTGCTAAGCAGGAAGGACTTTTAGTAGGAATTTCATCCGGTGCGGTGCTTAGCGCTGCCACAAAATTAGCGCTCCTTCCGGAGAATAAGGATAAAATGATTGTTGCCGTGCTACCCGATACCGGCGAAAGGTACCTTTCTACACAACTTTATGCTTTTGAAGAATATCCGCTGTAGGAGGATGGTGGTAAGCCGAAAATAAGAATTTAAGGTGATTGTTGTATAAAACTAAAAATATTATGTCAGAAAAAAAACAAAAACTTGGAACGATATGTGTACAAGGTGGTTGGGAACCCCGGCAAGGCGAGCCGCGCGTGCTGCCCATTTATCAGTCAACAACATTTAAGTATGACACCATTGAAGCGATGGGTGATTTGTTTGACTTGAAAGAGGCAGGCTATTTTTACACCCGCCTTCAAAACCCGACTAACGACAGCGTGGCCGCTAAAATTACCGCGCTTGAAGGAGGGGTGGCGGGTATGCTCACTTCATCGGGGCAGGCTGCCAACTTCTTTGCTGTGTTCAATATTTGCGGAGCCGGAGACCATTTCATCAGCTCTTCGGCTATTTACGGCGGCACGTACAATTTGTTCGCAATCACACTGAAACGGATGGGAATTGATGTGACTTTTGTTGAGCCTGATGTGAGTGAAGAGGAGTTGATAAAAGCCATTCAACCGAACACGAAGCTGATTTTTGGTGAAACGTTGGCTAATCCCGCCCTTGCGGTGCTCGATATTGAGATGTTTGCACGGGTGGCTCATGCGCACGGTATTCCGCTGATTGTGGACAATACGTTTGCCACGCCAATCAATTGCCGCCCGTTTGAGTGGGGAGCTGACATCGTAACGCACTCCACTACCAAATACATGGACGGACATGCCACATCTGTGGGCGGTTGCATCGTGGATAGCGGTAATTTCGATTGGGAGAAATCAGCTGAAAAATTCCCCGGACTGACTACGCCTGATGCTTCTTATCACGGTGTGGTTTACACGGAAACTTTTGGGAAAGGGGCGTTTATTACCAAAGCTACTGCCCAATTGATGCGAGATTTAGGTGCCATACAGTCACCACAAAATGCATTTCTGACCAATATCGGATTGGAAACGCTGGAACTGAGAATGCAGAAACACACTGAAAATGCTCAGAAGGTGGCGGAATTTTTGGAAAACAATGATAAAGTGGCGTGGGTAAATTTCCCCGGCTTGAAAAGCAATACGTATTATGCGCTTGCGCAGAAATACCTACCAAACGGGACCTGCGGAGTAATCTCTTTCGGGCTGAAAGGGGGAAAAGAAATGAGCCAAAAATTCATCAATGCTTTGAAGTTCATAGCCATCGTTACACACGTGGCTGATACACGCTCGTGCGTACTTCAGCCGTCAACCACCACGCACCGACAAATGACCGATGAACAGCTGCACGAAGCCGGAGTGCCGCCGGAATTAATCCGAATTTCAGTCGGCATTGAAGATGTGGAAGATATAATTGGAGATATTGAGCAAGCACTGAAGAAAGTGTGATTGTTGAGTGGTGGATGATTCAGATGGGAGACCAGGAGAGTAGGGTGTTTGCCTACCCTCCGTAGTTCGTCTCCTCCGATTAATGTACCCCAAAACTTGAGCCTTTGGAAGTGCTTAGAAGTAGCCGAAATATATTGTTTTGTCTGTTTTTATGCACTTACAAGGAGTTTTTTACCGAAGAATCTTTTAATTAATCTTCTGTTTTTCAGTTTAATTGCTTTCAAAGGCTCGGACTGTGCTTGAAGGTATTTTTTTATAGGGAAGCGGAAAATGGTTGCTAAAGCTTTTACCCAGAACGAAATGCCTGCTTTTGTTTTAGCGAAATAACTACCTAAATCGTCTCTTCTGAAGTGTAGGATTTTTTCAAGCTCATCGCCGTCCGCATAATAACCGCAATGGAAATTTTGTGTTGCAAAGGTGTTCGGTTTAAAGTTCAGCTTTCCTAAACCGTAAAGATTAAATGAGCGTTGCAAGAAATCTTCGTAGGTGGTGGTGCATTGCCTGCCTCCGCCCAGATTAAATACTTTTCCTTCCAGTTCGTTTTGCTTGTCGATTCCGTTTACAAAAGCGCGGGCTGTATCTTCCGGCGTGCAAATTTCCATGGTGGAATTAAGGGGCATATGAAACATTAGTTTCGATATTTTATGATTTTTCATAATAGCTCCAAGGCGAAAAATCGTCCATTTCATCGGGGATTTTTGGATTAATCGTTCGCATTCCAACTTTGTTTTCGCATATTTATCGCCTGCGCTCGGAACAAGCGGGTCGCCCACGCGGATGTTCGGATTCCTGACCCGATCGCCATACACCGAAACAGACGAGCTGTACATGAAAAAAGCATCGGGCGAATGTTTTTCGAGCGATTTCAGGAGATTTTTCGTACCTGTTACATTCACTTTATAGGCTAAATCGGGCTTTTCGTCTGCCAGCGGCGGGATTATGGCTGCAAGATGGATTACTACGTCTTTGTCATTGGAAACGGCAAGTACGTCGTCTGCGTTGGAAATATCACCGAACACAAAATTTGCCTTTGAAAGATAGGGCTTGAAAATTTTTTCCGATTTTGGGGTTTTTAGATCGAACACAGTTAAATTTACATCATCATTGTCGATCAATTGATTTAAAATTTCACTTCCAATAGTACCGGATGCTCCGGTAAGTAACACATTTGTTTTCATCTGCTTGTATTTTGAATAAGAAATTATTTTACTTATAATTTCTCGTTCAAATATACAGCCAAATATTCTTGTTCTGTCTGTCCCGGAGTGGGGAAAAATTGTGCTTTATTTAAAACCTGGAGTACTTCTAAATCCATCACTGTGCTGTAACCCGCTCTACAAATGATTTCTCGGCATCCTTTGAGAATGGCGGCAAACCTTTCATCGTCCACATGCGAGATTAAATCTACTTGTCCGATTTTCTCAATTTGAACTTCCGGAGCCGGTAATCCACGAACGATAAGTGTTCTCTGATTCAGTTTTCGGTATTTTTCCAGCATGGTTTGCTCGAAAATAGTGCGTTGCGGTTCCACGCCTGAGAGGATAACCATTGTTTCGTATTCAGTATCGGGTTCAATATCCACCAACTTGTCGAATCGGCTCAGCATACCGATGTACTTAGCATTTGGCGGTGTCGGGTACTTGTGCGAAAGGTCGCCGGAAAGTCCGCCGTCTTCTTCGTAGTCGGGTATCCAACATTCATCGTAGTGGTCAATAAACTTTCGGTGCAATTTGTATATCAGCGGTTCAAGCCAACCGAGGTTACGCGGCATTTTTATCATCACTTGGTGCGTGATGTAGGTGGAATGTGTGTTTTTGTTCCAAAGTCCGAAACGGTTATCGGAAATTACTTGGTCGAAGTGCTCTTTTTCCAAAAGCTTTTTCAGCCAGCGGTGCTCTTTCCTGATTCCGTTGATAAATTTCGGAATGAACGGCAGGAATACCCATACCAATGTGTTTCCTTTCGAATATTTGATGGGGTAAGATTTGTTTTCGATAGTGCGAAGCTGCGGGAATTGCTTTTGGAGAAATTTCAGCGGATAACCATCGGCGGCGATCACTACTTCGTTACCTTCTTTTACTAATTTTCGGATGATGGGTTCGCAGCGCGTGGCATGCCCTAAGCCCCAGTTGAGCGGACAAACGAGAATCTTCTTTTTCATGTTATTATTCGTTTTGCAGTGTGTGTTTTTTGGGTAAATTAGTTTGAGACATCTTTCGTGTTGTCTGAGTCTTTGCAAGTGAAACCATTTCCTACCTTATCGTTACCATTGTAGCGCCAAAGCCGTACTCTTTGAACGATGCGTCTTGAAAATAATATTTTTTGTATTTTGATTTCAGCGCTTTCTCTATCTCTTTTCGAAGCACGCCTTCGCCCTTACCGTGGATAAAGACAATTTTTTGCCCACGGCGCTTTTGGTTTTCAGCTAATGTTTTGTGAAAAACTTCCATTTGATAGTTCAGCATATCGGCATTGCTCATCCCGGCTGTAGTGTCTAACAGCGAATGGATATGTAAGTCCACTTCAATAATTTCTTGCTTGCGTGGTTTTTTGAAAGTTCGTTTTGTTTCAGCTTTCGCAGGAGATTTTTGCAGCATCGCTTCTTTCAGCTCGTCAGCTGAGATTTCAATTAGTTGCTTTTTCTGACTCATCTCCACCAAGTCAAAGAGCATGCAAGGTTCGTCAAAGTAATCTGTTTCTGTAAAGCTGTGCAGCTTGTAAAATTTCACAGGATTTATTTTTAATAAAAAATCGAGCACGTTTTGTTCGGTGTAAATCTTGTCTTTCTTAAATGGAAGTAACTGAATACGAGTCTGTTCCCAGTCGTTTAATTGCTCTTTTTTGATGTCGGCAACACACTCTTGCATATTTGGTTCAATCATTCCGTTCGCAATGGATTTTCTGTTTTT
>JAAYSS010000077.1 GCA_012518275.1 Bacteroidales bacterium | reverse complement strand
TTTTAAACCCCAAACTTGCAACTATTTTAATTCTTTTTCGGTTATTGACTTTAAATTATTTGTTCGGATTACTTCTAACGCTTTTTCACGGTTGTTGGTGCGGAAAACTACGATGGATTTACTACCGTAACTAAACGCATAGACATACTCCATACTAATGTCAGCTTCCGCAAAATGACGCATAATTTCGTAAAGCGAGCCGGGCTGTGGAGCCATCTCGAGCGAAAGGACATCATGAATGCGGACGGTAAATTGCTTTTCACGCAGTTTTTCCTGTGCTAGCTCCGGATCTGAGACAAGTAGTCGTACAATGCCGTATTCATCGGTATCAGCCACTGTAAGCGATGCGATATTGATGTTGTTTTCGGCAAGTACGGCGAGCACATCATTCAGGTTACCGGGCTTATTTTCCATAAAAATGGAAAGTTGGCGGATTGTCATAGATAGATATTTAAATAAGTTAATTTGATATGAAAATCTTTTATTTCAAGAAATTCAAAGCGCAAAGTTAACGATTTAATGACAAAGAGTTAAACTTTTTAGCAAAAAAGTAATGATTTGAAATGTTTTTGAATAAGAAAATTAGAAAAAGATGATTTTATGTGACTTTTCTCTTAAACCACCTTTATGAACAAGATGTTCATTATCAGCCTCCTCCAACTTCGAGTAAATTTCAAAGCTGAGAAGTGATTCCGGGAATCGGTAGTTTTATTTTTTCGCTATGTAGGGCATCAAACTCTTCTTGTGTAAGAATCTGAGACTTATAGTCAATTTTCTGGGAACGGAGATTAGCTACAAATGTTTTCAAGTGTTGTCCTGACGCACACTTAAGATTTTAAAATTATCACAAATTTCATCTTTGTCCTTGTCAACAAAGTTAAGTCCTTTGCCGTTCTTGCTCATACCTCGACCACGTTCTGACTCATTTTCAAAGTTAGCACAAATACCGTTGTTGTTTTTATCTAAAAAATTAGGTCCTTTTCGAGTTTGAGAATTGGTTTCTGTTCGAGTTTTGAATATTTTGGGATTTTGCTGGTTATTTTGTCCAAAAGCAAAAACTGTTATAAATATAAATGCGATTGTGAATACTCTCTTTTCAATTTTAGTTATTTTAATCGAATTAAATCAGCAGCATGCCTAGCTTACTGATACGGTTAAAAAAAGTGGCTGCCTAAACAATCAGACAGCCACTACACTATATTAAATCAAAATTAATTTGAAATCTAATCTTCCTCTTCCTTCTGTGCTTCGTATTCTTTCAGTAATCTATCCTGAACATCAGCTGGAACAAGCTCATAACTTGCAAATTTCATACTGAACGAACCACGTCCCCCCGTAAGAGAACTCAGGGTAGTAGAATAATTGGACATTTCTTTTAGGGGCACGCGAGCTTTCAATTGTTCAAAACCTTTTTCGCTATCCATACCCATAATCATACCTCGACGCCCTTGCAAGTCGCTCATTATGTCACCCATATATTCAGCAGGTATAGATACCACCACGTCATAAACAGGTTCCAAAATTTTAGGTCCGGCTTGCTTAAATGCAGTGCTGAAAGCATTACGTCCAGCAATCATAAAGGAGATTTCATTGGAGTCAACCGGGTGCATTTTTCCATCGTACACAATTACTCGCACGTCGCGAGCATATGAACCGGTAAGGGGTCCTTGCTCCATGCGCTGCATCAACCCTTTCATGATAGCCGGCACAAAACGGGCATCGATAGCGCCACCTACAATACTATTAATAAACACCAATTTTCCGCCCCACTCGAGCTCTACTTCTTGCGTGTCGCGTACACTGATTTTAAACTCTTGACCGCCAAAACGAAATACTTCAGGCACAGGCATTCCTTCTGTATAAGGCTCAACAATCATGTGAACTTCACCAAATTGACCGGCTCCTCCCGATTGTTTTTTATGTCTATAGTCGGCACGAGCTGCTTTTGTAATCGTTTCACGATACGGAATTTTCGGCTCTAAAAATTCTACTTCTATTTTATCGTTATTCTCAATTCTCCATTTAAGTGTTTTTAAGTGAAACTCACCTTGACCGGAAACAATCGTTTGTTTTAGTTCTTTAGAAACTTCCACTATCCATGTCGGATCTTCTTCTTTCATTCTATTTAGTACTTCACTCATTTTCTCTGTGTCCGACTCAGCAAGGGGTCGTATAGCACGACGATAACGTGGTTCTGGATATTTGATAAAATCAAACTTATTATTGATTTCTTTAGCATTCAGCGTATTTCCGGTTCGAACATCTTTTAGTTTTACTGCTGCCGCGATGCTTCCGGCATGCAAGACCTCTACTTTATTGCGGATTTGCCCGGCTACGGTCTGAAGTTGTGATAAGCGCTCTTTGGTACTTCTATTTATATTAACTAAATCATCTCCTTCTGTGACTTTTCCAGACATCACTTTGAAGTAAGAAACTTCGCCGATATGCGGTTCAACAGTTGTTTTGAAAAAGAATAGACTTGTTGGTTCATTTGAATCAGGTTTTATTTCTACACCATCAGTATTCTTAGGAGCCGGCACATCATTCGGTGAAGGTGCTACCATACTCAAAAAGTTCATCACACGATGCACACACATGTTTTTTTCACTCGAAGCTACAAACACAGGAAACATGGATCGAGAAAGCATTCCTTTATGGATTCCTTGGCGCATCTCTTCTTCAGAGAGTGTACCTTGGTCAAAGAATTTTTCCATTAGTCCTTCATCGTTTTCAGCAGCACCTTCCAGTAAAATTTGGAAATACTCATCAGCCCTATCTTTTTCACTATCAGGTATATCAAGCACCTCAGGCTCTTTAGCACCAGGTGCCCATTTGTACATTTTTTGCTTTAACACATCCACCACAGCATCAAAAGAAGTTCCAGATGACACAGGATACTGAACCACCATTACCTTATTTCCATACATTTCTTTTAAGCCGGATAGTGTGTTTTCGAAATCAGCTTTTTCATGGTCTATCTGATTGATAAGGAACAACAAGGGCTTCTTCAATTCTTCTGTATAACGAAATTGATTCATCGTTCCTACTTCAATACCATTTGCTGCATGAATCAACATCATTGCCATATCTGTAACATTCAATGCTGAAATTACGCCTCCGATAAAGTCATCTGAACCCGGACAATCTATGAAATTCATCATTTTGTCTTTCCACTCATAAGATAAAATGGTGGAAAACACAGAATATTCATACTCTTTTTCAACCGGAAAATAATCAGATACAGTATTTTGATTTTTAACCGATCCTCTACGTTTTATCACTCCACTCTCGAAAAGCATAGCCTCTGCAAGAGTGGTTTTCCCAGAGCCGGAACTACCCAGCAATGCAATGTTTTTGATTTCATTCGTTTGATACGTCTTCATATCACATTAATTTATAGATTATTAAACAATATTTTGAGATTCAAAAAATCGACACGCAATTTACAAAATATTAAGTAAACAAGCGAAGCCTTTTTTATGTTATGCAACATATTTTATCTTACTTGGATTTAACAAACTTAAACAAATAAAACCTTCAAAAAATTGGGCATTCTCTATTCTACAAGTGTACAAGAAAGTTTGATACGCTTCTAAAATTTTAGGAATAAAAAAGGTATCCAGAAGCTTGAATACCCTTATTTGAGTTTTGTTATCTCTTCTCCCTCTTTTTTTCTGAGAATCATGAAAATAGGTTCATAGTTTCTTGTCAAATGTAATAAACCTAGGAAATTTGTTTTTTTTTCGTGAATTGCTCCCGTACCCATATCCATAACCGTAACCGGATGAAGTTGTAGAGGTGCCGTTCAATACTACTCCCATCCCATTCAGTCTACCTTCTTCGTACACTTCGTTAATTAATTCAGTTGCATCTTTTGGAGTATAATTTTCGCGTGCTACGAAAATGGAATTATCTGCAATCCTATTAAGCAAATAGGTATCAGAAACCATTCCTATTGGTGCTGTATCAAGTACGATGTAATCATATCTTTCCTTAGCATATGCAATGAAAGCATCTAACCTTGGACTCATGATAAGCTCAGATGGATTTGGCGGAATCGGACCAGCCGGCGTAGCATCTAAATAATCATGCTTCCCTGATGGAAAAATGATTTCTTCAGGCTCTACTGAATTGTCTGACAAGTATATGGTTAATCCTTTATCTGTTGGAAGGTGCAAATAATCACCAAGCTTAGGACTACGAATATCAAGTCCCACCACTAAAACTTTCTTCTTCATTAAGGCTAGTGACATTGCTAAGTTAATGGAAACAAATGATTTCCCTTCACCCATAAAACTGGATGTAACTAAAATAGTAGGTGATTTTTTATCTCCTATGATAAATTGTAAATTTGTTCTTAACAAACGGAACATTTCAACAACAGGAGTTGTTTTTCCTTCTGTCACAATAATAGCACCATTCTCCCGACTTATAGCTATACTACCTAAATAAGGTGCTTTTATTAAGCGCTGAAACTCTTTAGAGTCTTCTATCTTGTTATTAATTAAATCTTTCAGATAAATGCAGATGAATGGAATTAGCAGTCCTACAAACAGTGCAATTAAATAAATAATCTGTTTTTTGGGTGCTACGGGCAATAAAGATGCAAATGCTTCATCAATGGTTCTTGCAGCAGGTGCTGTACTTGCTAAGTTTAAGGCGGTTTCTTCCCTTTTCTGCGAAAGGAAGAGGTAAAGGTTTTGCTTAATCTCTTGCTGTCTTTTTATCTCAAGGAACTGGCGCTCTTGGGTAGGTACACTTTTTATTTTAGAGTTAAATGCCGCTCCTTGTCTTATCACATCATTTTTGGCTATCTGAATTCCGGATTTTACGCTATTAACACTTGCAAGCACATTCGATTTTAATGCGGCAATCTGCTGGTCAATATGAATCAATGCCGGATTTTTTTCACTGGCATTTTGAGACAGTTTCATCCTTTCAAGCACAGCCATATTATATTCTTGAATAGATTTAGCAAGAGATGGATCGTCAGTGATTACATTGGCAGGGATCAACGCATCGGTATTTTTCGAATTCTTTATATGATCTTCAACGGAATTTACCATATTCAGCTGAGTTTCTAACTCAGTGAGCCTTTTTTCATATTCACTGGCAGTTTGAAGGTATAGCGTTGCTTCCGAGGACAAGTCGGTCAATTTATTTGAGCGTTTATAGTTTTCTACTTCAGACTCCACATCAAAAAGCTCTCTCGTAATGATACCTAGCCTATCTTGAATAAAATTGGCCGTATTTCTGGCAATAATATTTTTATCTACGATTGCATCTAAATTATACAGTTCCACAATTTTGTTCAAGAAGTCTTCAGCCATTTGAATATTAGAATCAATTATTGAGATTTTAATAGCATTTGACTGTTTATTTACAGTGGCTACCTTCAGGTTATTACCGTAGTTCTCAACCAACTCTTTAATTGGATGTATAATAATTTTATATTTAGTATCTTTTTTAGGAAGAGCCGTTGCTACAAAATTGAATCTACCTGCGGGAGTGACAAAGGATTCTTGAATATTCTTCAACTTGTATTGTTCAGAAAATCTTTTTTTGGCTTTAACATCTACCTTATAGGTTCCATTACTTTCTTTTACAAATACTTTAATGGTATAGTTCAGATTTTCAAGAAATTCCTTGGATAGTTTTATTTTGAACGGTTCGTTTTTATATTTTTTAACATACCTTAATCCATCTTTCTCAAAATACTCTACTTGGATCCCTAATGAATCAATTGCTTGGTTAATAATTTTTTTAGAACTGATAACCTGAATCTCATCTTCTACTTCTTTGGAAAGCCCTATAAAACCAAGGTTCTCCATCATATCCATTTGCGAAATGCCAGACGAAGTTTTATCGTTTCTCAATAATATTACTGTCTGAATCTGGTGTTTAATCTCCGAACTTTTAATAAAAACAAAAGCGATGATAAATGCCAGAAAAACTGACAGTAAAAACCAATACCATTTGCGCAAATACTTAAGAAACAGCTCTCTTAAATTTATCACATCTTCGCCACTTTCTTGTTGATTGTATTTATTTTTATTATTGTTCATAAAAAACTATTTATTTGAGTAGCTATTTGCGCTTTGTTTGTTTTTCGAAATCGAATATGTGAGTGTTATCAAAGTTGCTAATGTTGATACCGAAGAGAGGAAAAGCGGTATATTTTGTGATGAGATAGAGCGTACACTGTTTGGCTCCACATAAATAACATCATTTTGTTGAATATAATAATAAGGTGAAGTGAACACATCCGCTTCATTCAGGTTTAATCTTGCAAACTGCAGTTTCCCATTATGCTCGCGGGTTACAAGTACATTTTCTCTTCTTCCATAAGGAGTCATATCTCCGGCCATTCCAAGTGCATCCAAAATTGTTGTGCGCTCGTTACTTATCGGATATTGACCCGGTCTTAGTACTTCGCCAAGCACCGTTACATTAAAGTTGAGAAATTTTACATTTACAATGGGATTCTGAACATATTCTGTCAGTTTGCCGGAGATTAGATTTACAGCTTCGGAACGGGATAAACCTTGTAATTTTAACTTGCCAAGAACGGGAAAATTTATGGTGCCATCAACATCAACTGTATAGGGTTGCTGAGTTTGAACTCCGTAAAAATTTTCAGATCCGGGAGTTGAATATGCAATAACGGGAAGATTAAAAACAGCTACAGCGTTAGGATCACTTCCTGTAACAGTTATCACTAAGACATCACCTGATTTTATCTTTGCTTCGTGTCCAAAATCTGATTTACTATTTATTGAATCTGCGGCACCTTCATTCACCTTGTTAAAATAACTAAGTTTTTTTTGAGAAGTGCAGTTTGAAAAAAGTATAATTATTAAAAAAAAGAATACAGTATTAAAATATTTCATAGTAATTCATAAAAGCAAAAAACACAAACATTCATCTTTTATTTTTGATATTAAGGAATCATGCTTGTAAATAATTCCCACAAAAATACGTAAAACCTTATTATCGAGCAAATCTACACAAGGTTATTTCAAATATATTAATGAAGCATCAGCAACTAGTTGGCTAAAAAACATTTTCTATGCTTGAAATGCAACAAATAACTAATTGTTAACGTTATTAGTTTAAATAAATTATCTATGGAAATAAAAGAATACATAAAAAAGACACAATCTAAATTTTTTGAGGACTTATTTTCCCTTATCCGAATTCCAAGTGTGAGTTCACATTCGCACCGAAAAGGTGACTTGTTAAAATGTGCCGAACAGTGGAAAAAACTGTTGCTTGAGGCAGGTGTCGACACAGCTGAGATTTTACCAACCAAAGGTAATCCGGTAGTTTTTGCAACTAAAATTATTGACCCAAAACTCCCTACTGTAATGGTTTACGGACATTACGATGTGATGCCGGCTGAGCCGCTTGAACTGTGGAATTCCCCCCCGTTTGAACCCGAAATTAGAGATGGAAAAGTGTATGCTCGCGGTGCCGATGATGACAAAGGGCAATCGTTTTTGCATGCCAAAGCTTTCGAGTATCTACTGAAAACCAAGCAATTAAATTGCAACGTTAAGTTTATTTTAGAAGGTGAAGAAGAAATTGGCTCTCCAAGCTTAGAAGACTTCTGCAAGAAAAACAAAAAGCTTTTAAAATGTGACACCATATTGGTTTCAGACACCAGCATGCTTGCTGCTGAAACACCGAGTATTACTACCGGATTACGCGGATTGGCTTACTGGGAAATTGAAGTTAAAGGTGCCAACAGGGATCTGCATTCGGGAATTTTTGGCGGAGCTGTTGCCAATCCGATTATGGAATTATCGAAAATTCTTGCTCAACTGATTGATAAAGATGGAAAAATCACCATTCCAAATTTCTATGACGATGTGGAAAAAGTTTCCAAAAAAGAGCGTGAACTTATTGCTCAAATACCCCTCGACATCGAAGCTTACAAAAAAAACCTCGGCGTGAAGCATTTACATGGTGAAAAAGGTTATTCCACCATAGAACGCACGGGCATCAGGCCCACACTGGATGTGTGCGGAATTTGGGGTGGATACACGGGCGAAGGGAGTAAAACAGTGCTTCCGTCAAAAGCTTATGCCAAACTCTCAGCTCGGCTTGTGCCGAACCAACAATACGAAAAGATAGCCCAACTAGTAGAAAAATATTTGAAAAAAATTGCACCAAAACACATCGACATAAAGGTAACAAGACTACACGGTGCTGCGAGTTACGTTTGCCCAATTGACTCAAAAGAATATAAAGCTGCTGAAAAAGCATATGAGAAAGCATTTGGTAAAAAACCGCTTCCCGTTCGCCGTGGTGGAAGCATCGGAGTTATTCCTGTTTTTGAAAAAGTTCTTGGAGTAAAACCAATTTTGATGGGATTCGGATTGGAATCAAATGCCATTCATTCTCCCAATGAAAACTTTAATATTGAGCTGTATGAGAAAGGAATTGAAACAATCGTAGAGTTTTACAAACAATACAATTCATAACATCAATTTTTATAACTTTAATGAAAATGTAAAATAATTGAAACACATTTGTAAAATTTTAGTTTTTTTGATGAATTTTGTTTGTATTTTCAAAAAGAAAGCCCTAAATTTACTCTTTAAAATAAGCCCTAAATTTATTAACCATATTAATTCATCTTATTATGACAAAAACAATAACATTCAACGAGTTACGTAGAATAAAAGATGCACTGCCAAATGGGAGTATGGCCAAGATTGCCGAAGAGCTTGGTCTGGAAAAACAAACAGTAAGGAATTACTTCGGTGGTACAGACTATGTAGAAGGAGAAATAGTGGGACTACACATCGAGCCGGGACCAGACGGAGGTATAGTCCAATTAGATGATACCGAAATTTTAGACGTAGCTCAAAGAATTATTGAAGAGAATAAATAAATGAGCAATTATCAAACTAAAAAGAGGCTTGTCTCATAATGGGACAGCCTCTTTTTTTAATCTTTATTGATACCTTAAATTTTGTTTTCTACACTAAGAGAAATTCCATTAAATTTTTCTACGGAAATACATATACGCCCCACTAAGAAGTATCAAAATAGGGAGCCCTTCACCAACGGGTGCCCCCTCAGCAGGAGGGAATTCTCCTATCGCACGCATAGGACCGGGAACTGCTGCTTTATCTGAAAACGGCTGTGTAAGCTGTGTTTGAGATACGTCTCGCCGATCGGAAATAGTGCCTGATGAAAAACTTCTATTCTTGTCGATTGCTTGAATATGTCGGGGATAGCTCATGGCTATCATAGGGCTGCTGATAGGAGAACTTTCTGTGGATAAGTTGTTACCTCTCTTCCGATTACTCATGCCTTGTCCGATCGAATGACCATGAACGTATACGCTACCTACCGAAATGCCTTCATCATTAGAAACAGGAAGCACACTATAATCATAAAACGTACTACCTAAATTTGAATTATAGGATGATTGAACATAGGATGAACTGCCTGTATAAGCAGGAACTTTAACAACGTTATCTGTATCAAAATCTTCATAATCTGCAAGTACAGATGCTTCCCCAAAACTTGGCAAAGTTGCTTCTGATACAATCATCTTTTTGATGGATTTGTTCATAATCAAAACGGATGTTCCAACCAGTAAAAATGTTAAAAGCAGTATCGCAATTATTTTAGTTTTCATTGTTTAATTATTTAAGTGTTTAAGTTATTTGTCAACTAAAATTTCCGCCGTATTCCATGAGAGAATTACGGCAGAAATTGTTTTATACTATCTATTTCCAATAATGGTTTTAATAACTACCTTGCTTCCGGTTTCAACGGTGCGAGCTTCTATAATATAAGTTCCTTGTGATAAATTGTGTTCGAGCGTCTGTAAACCGATCGATACACGTCTGTTCATCAATATATTACCTACTAAATCATACACGGTCAACACCGCATCTTGATCCGAATTGTTATTCAAAATAATAGAACGTGAATCGGCTGCAAGTGTGAATGATTCCTCTGCTTTGGCATTGCCTAAGTCGGTCGGAACTCTGTTGCTTGTAAGCTTAAATCGCTTCTCTTTGGCACCTTGAACGTTGGAGAATGTTAATTCTGCTCCGTCGGTAATTTTATGTTGTTCACCGGTTGCCAAATCGAGCAGGTAAAGTGATTCGTAAACACCGTCCATCTGCTCGTTGAAAGTGAACTTCAGCTTGTAGCTGCTTTCACCGCCTGAGCGAAAACCGATATTGGTGTTGTTTAAGTCTTTATCCGTGTTTACTTGCATACGTTGTCCTTCCGGAGTAACAGCATAGAGCTGAGCCAAGCCGGAAGTTAAGACTTTTTCACCGTCCCAGCCGTCGTCGAAGTGCTTGCTTGTACCATCAGCTGTAATCAGATATACTCGGTCTGCACTGTTTTTACCGATTACATCCATGGTTAGCATAGGTTTGATAACTGAATTACCACTTGATGTTGCGTTCATACGTTTCACATGCATCGGTTTTGTATTTACATCCAAATCTTCATGCTGTACGGTAGCGTAACGGAACGTAAACTGCGGAGCGGGAGTTTCTTCATTTGCTCTTAACAAGAATGCCTGCAAGGTAGGAATCTGCATTTCGCCCATAGTCGAGGAAGCTTTAACCGGTACAGATGTGTATGTGCCGGGAAAATCAGCTGGATTTATATCTCCTCCCTTATCAATCCATTGCTGGCGACTTCCCGTATTATATATGTAAACGGTCTTTTCTAAGTTTACAAAGTCAGTATCTTCCAATTTGCTAATCTGAATTGGGGCTGCGTACGGGTTAGCTAACATAAAGCTGCCGCGAGCGTAAACTCCAGATTCCGGATCTGAAATGGTGAGATTAAGCGTATTGGATTCATCCGTTACAAGCGTTCCGGCCAGATTATGTTTCATTCCGTATTTCGGCTGTGTAATTTCATAGCCGTAGTAAGGCACCATTACAGTTCCCTTATCCATGTTATCCCATTTTTCTTGCGGATTTCCGGGTATAGCCAGTGCTTCGTTGTACTTACGTACGATAATGCTTGTTTCCGGGTCATAACCGTAGATGCTTCCATAGGCGTTTGTACCGAATAAGTTTTCAAATGTCTTATCCTTTACAGGAACACCAAAGAATTGCCAGATACGGGGCCAAGTGGTGCCATCTTCCGGTTCAGACTTGGATACAAATTCTACCGTAGCCGGAACAGCCGTGTTTTGGCTTATATCTGAAAAGATAAGTGCGCCGTTGGGCTGCTCGTCTTCTGCTTCAATGATTAATTTCTCTGCTGTACCGGTATTGGCTTTCTTATCGATTATCAATGTTTTACCGGCAGGAATTCTGAGAGCTACCGGTGATTCATTGGTTACGTTACCGATAATCCGATTCTGATCCAGTACTAAGTCATTTACTGCATCTGAACCCCAATTTTCTACCGTAGCAAAAATAACATCATCGTCTTTACCGTTAGGAACATACTTAGCGGTCCAGTTTTCTGGATCTGCCCAGTTTTCTTTTTCTTCAAGCGTTTCTCCGTTTCCTCCGTACCAGTAGTTAGACTTTAGAATTACATCGGTTTCAACTTTAGCAGAATTGTTAGTTTTATCCTGATCTAGTATGCTTGTTGGAGGTAAAAAGTACACTTCGTTAATAACTTTCCCGCCGGGAGGCATTCTCTTAAGTCTTCCTGTAACAGTAAAAGTTGACGTACTGTTAGCCTCCATACTTATGCGTGTCGCAAACAAGGAATCTGGTTCTGCCGGTATTACTTTTACATTGTGTGGATAGTTTTTTGCTGTGTTGCTGGCGTAACCACCGTTATTAAACGTGATGGATGTGATTTCAAAATCGTCAGTTGACAAGGGGGCTTCATTACCGTCTAGGAACCTATCAATAAATCCCAAATCGTTTAACACGCCTCCCGTGGTGTGGTTATTTACTGTTATGGTATAGGTAAGTTCATCCCCAACATTAGCAGTAGCTTTATCCACCGTCTTGGTTACAGATGTTCCTCCCGGAGTAGTGACAAATAGGTTTCTAATCTCGTGGTAATTATATTCATAGCCGGTACTTGCAGCAAAACCAATTTTTAAGTTTTGAGGAAGCACTTCTGTCGTCGTTTCTCTAAACAATTCTATCCATTGACCGTAAAGTTCATTCTTCCAGCTAACCGTTATCTCGTATTGAGGATTCGTTTCTGTACCTACAGGATTGAGCTCAATTCTGACTTTTCTAAAAAAGGTATTATCATCTGGACGTGTTTTAGTAAGTTTATTGTAATCTATCGAAGTGGGACCGTCTTCACGTTTACCAGCCCCCAATTTTACATGTCTTATATATTTCCACCCAGAATTTTCTGAACCTCTTAATGTAATGGAGTTAGGTGCTCTTTCAGTTATACCTCCATTTTTTCCCTCATTCGCAACTGCAAAGTTTCCACACTCGTCAATACCCAATCCTATATAGCCGCCGGCTAATCCCGGTCTTACATCTCCCTTTCCATTATTGAAATTGGCATATCCTAAAGAGCCTGCGTATGCACCAATCCTGAACGTAGGAACAGAAGCATCAAAGAGGAAAACAGAGAATCCGTCTGCTCCACCAAAGACTGTTGAAAAATCACTCTCTCTCCATGCCTTGTATTCAAACTCCACATGTACCCCGAGCGTAGAAGGAAATGATTCGTCAATGTAGACATAACCGTTTTTATATTGTTCTGTTTTCGTTAGTCTGAGCCATCCCTGCCCTACCGAATCTACATTGCCTGAAGTTAATTGGGCTTGCCCTCCCATGACAAGATCTCTTTGTGTAGACCCACTATTAAACGGTTCAAAGATGGTAAACTGGGCTTGCAGATAACCCCATGAGGTGATAGTGCTCCTAAGGCAAGCAGCACGAACAATTTTTTAAAAAAGTTACTCATTGTTATCATAATTAATGTTATTAATTTAAAATGTATTTTGATTTATAATTTTGCGAGAACTAGCAATTTCAAATAGTCCTGCCCTATCCATGCAGGGCTCGGTTTAAGTCATCGATTATGAGTGGTTTTTAAGAGACATTTCACAATCATTAATTACTAATAAGTAATTTCCTGCGAATTTAGCATTTCTTAAGCCGTTTTCCTATTATTACATATTACAATTCTATTAAAAAACACCTCTTCCAAACGCAAAAATTATATCGCTTCACATCTTATATTAAGGTTAAGAATTACACCAAGTGTGTGAGTTAAGAACACTAATAACGGCAAGCCGAGTTTTTGAGTTAGACACCCCTGTCAGCTATCTACAGTGAGATAAAATATACTGTCGGGCTGAAAAGCGGATTCCCTTAAGTATAGCTTTGAGTAGGTAGTATTGGTATGCTTAAATAGTTCAAATAAGGAAAACCGAGTATGTAGATAACCCCATGAGGTTCAAAGTGTTCCTATGGAAAGAGCACAACGATTTTTAAAAAAAGTTACTCATTATTATTGTATAAACACACACTTATTTTTGTGAGTTATACCTTTAATCTAACCCGATATTTTTTTATAAGCAAAAAAATGCTGCACATTACACGAGAAATAAATTGAAACATCGATGAGTTTGAGTTATTAGAACTCTTTATCGGTATTTTCACTATTTCACGTATAAAATGCAGCAAATTTCTATTTTTACCACTAAAAAGTAAGCAATGCAGTTATATTAACAGCGATTAACTTATCGAAACGTCACTTAACTTACATTTACAAAATCTGCTATCAGTAAAAACAATTTTCTGAAGTTTCAAAATGAACAATTATTTCACTACTACATTTTTAATTTCCCACGTAGCAGATTCTGCATCTGTACATAAATATTTGAACGCAAAACGTAGATTTGATTTCAAATTAGCAGTAGGTATTTTCAGTTCACCGGATGAGACAAATCCCCATGCTGTCGTTCCGTGATTAACTCCTGTTAATTCAGTCCAAGTAGCTGTATTGGGTGCACCTGAATTATAATCATTAGAAACCCAAACCGTAAAATTGGTCAAGGCAATATTCATGCTGCCTTTAGGACCTCTTGCGTGATCAAAAGTAAGTGTTACGTTCGTTTTTCCTGTTAAATCGATAGCCGGCGAAATTAACCAGTCTTCATTGGCAACTGATTTTTTTGCTTCGCTATCATATCCAGACATTTGTGCTCCGTAGTGCGGTTTAGCAGCATCAAATCTCCATGTGAAATCCCCCTTAACGCTTACAGCTGTAAACTTATCAAAACTTTCTTGAGTCATTAAGGTTTCATTCAATATAGCTTCGGTTACATCTATCGGTTTTGTACCGCCTGTTTTACCTCCTTCTAATTCATAATAGGTAACTGATTTTAATCCGGCTACTCCATAGTATTTTTCCAACGAGCCGTATAGTTTTACTTTCTTACCATCGTTAGCAGCATTATCCACTAAGTTTAGCCCTTCACGAACAGCCCCAAAAGGCAGCTGTACTGGTACACATTTAGTATAATCCGTTTCATCCGAAGTATCGGCTATCAATAGGTTTGTTGCAATGGTGAACGGTCCTTCAAATTTTGATTCTGATTTAATGTTTTTCCCTTCACCATCAATATTACCTACAATGTATCCTTCAACCCAACTTAGTGCACCTTGATTGGCTCTTGCGGCTGCGATATTGTAAGGAGATTCTTCTGTTCCGTCACCAACGGGATCAACGATTTCTCCGGGTTCTTCACCGGTATTTCCAGCTGTGGCTTCTCCTTCTTGAACGTTGAAGTTTTTAATTTCCCATGTGCCGGCATCGGTGTCGGTAGAAGTGTACTTGAAAGCAATAGTAATTACTTTTCCGGCGTAAGCTGTCAAACTGATTTCATCAGAAGAAATAATATCCCAATTTTTAAAACTTTTCAGGTTAACAGCAAGCGGTTGCCAAGTAGCGGTACTCGGGAGTCCATCGGTGTAGTTTTCTGAAACCCAGATGGTAGTTTCTTGAGTTAAATCCCTAAAGTAGCTACAATTATAATCAAACGTCATTTTTACAGCGGTAACTCCTATTAAGTCAATTTTTGGAGAAATCAACCAGTCTTCATTTTCATGCTTTTCAGTTTTACTCACATGACCGGTCATTTTCATGTAAGAGCCTCTTGAGTCAAAGGTCCATTTTTGTTCACCCTTTACACTTTGCTCGGTAAACTTACCTATACCCGTTGCAAATGATTCTGAAAAAGGCAATTTTTCTGCATTACCTACTGTCGGTTTGTTCGGGTCATCCGGATCATCGGTATTGTTACATGCTGTAAACGCCATTCCCAACATGAGAAGAAATGCGGATAAAAATAAAAGATTTTTTTTCATTTTGTTATTATTTTATTTATTAATTCTTTAATTATGTCCTTTTCTTAATTATACAGGCACAAGAACATCATTTCTGTGCTGTATGGTATGCTTCAAATCCTGTGCCTAAATCTTGGAGTGAACGTAAAGTTAATTGCCAGCTGTCAGCATCATAATACCTTGCATTATCGGCATACCATCCTACTATTACCACAATTTCGCCTTTCATAGAGCTTGGCGGAAGCGGCGCAGAAGCAAAACGAGCAAATTCGCTGGTTGAAAGGTAGATAGTTCCTGTTCCGTCCGAAATTTCTCTTGAAATGGGCACGCCCATAATATCGGGTTTAGGTAGCCCGAAAAATAGATATTCGGGTGCGAGCTTCACAGTATTGAAATTTACTTGTCCCCTACCAGTGAAATAGGCGTTTTTCAAACGTACAAGCCGAGAGTGCATCGTATAATCTGATTTTTTTAACTCTCCAATGGTTATATCCTGAATGATTACTTTCTCTTTATCAGGCATTCCGTCTAATTGCACAATTTGCTTGAAAAACATGTAAGGAATCCTACCCGGTTCATAGCCTCGTTTTCGGTCATCTTTATGGTCATTGTAATACAATACGCCCAGCTGATACATATCGGCGTATTTGCCAATAACTAAACCGTTGCACTTGACATGAATCAGTTGCCCCACCGGCATAACTCCCGAGAGACTTCCGGCATCCACCGAAATTTTTATCGCCATTCCGGTTTCTTCCTCCTGAATAATGATGTATTTGTAGATATTCCCTTCATCGTCGGATGAAATAACCCGACCTGAAATAACAATGGGCGCACCTCCGGAAGGAATGGTATCAACGCGGAATAAATCCAAAGTGCCGCTGTTCGACCTTACTGGAAAGTCGGTATCTCCTACCGAAAACTCATTTATCAACTGCTGAATGGAATGTGTAGTAGTCCAGCGTTCTTCATCAGTGAGCTTTCGTTGCTCCATAGCGTCAAATTCGGTTTGCTTGCAAGCCACCGCTAAAATGGCTATCAGTGTGGCAAATACTATATTTTTAAGTTTCATTTTGATACAAATTTTTAGTGTTTATTGTTAAAATCTAAATCCTAAATTAAGGAACATATTAAATCCCCACGCATAATAATATTTATTCGGGAATCGATTTAAGTTTTTAGTATCCACCATGCCATCCACAAGTGGCATCCTACCTTGCTGATACCCTCCGGTAATCATTTGGGTGTTGTTCAGTATATTACTGAAGCTCAGATTTATATTCATCGAACGGCGATCAGGCAGATAGATTACTTTTCCGAGGGAAGCATCCAATAGGAATCCGCCTTTCAGTTTTTCTTGCGTGCCAAGTTTCTGTTTGGCTTCACCGGTCTGATCCATTTCGTAAAGCTTCATATTACTCTCGGTAAAACGGTTCGGTGCAAAATCGAGGTAATTATTGTCAAAATAGTTCAAAGTTATATCAGCAAACCACATTTTCGGGTGGAAATAATCGAGAGTCAAATTAGCAGCCAGCTGCGGACCTGTATTGATTTTCAATCCTTTGGTAAGAACCGTTTCCTCAATGTCTTCTTTAAATCCGTTTTCATAGCTTTTTACCCCCACGGCATTGTTGGTGTAGTGATAATCGGCAAATGTGGCTGCCGATGAGATGGAAAAGCTGCTGTTGAGTTTTACAGAAACCCCTAATTCCACACCTTGGTAAATTTTATCCGACTTCATCAGCATGTGGTTAATAAATGTTCGAAGGGCGTCGTCGTAATAACCGAGTTTTTCAGAACTGCCAAGAATATGGGTGCGAAAACCCGATATCCGACCTCTTACGGAGGGGAATAAGAAAGCATAATTCAAATCATAGGATAAAATCTTACGCGACTGCAAGTAGGGAATTCGGGTGTCTTTAATTCGTTCCGACACGTATGCTCCGTTTGGAAGCGGTGCGCGAGTTTCTGCCAATACGTTGGCATAGATTTTATTCCGTCCGTTGATGTTGTAGGTAGCTCCGGCTTTGAGCGAGGGGTCAATAAACCACCATGTTTTACCGGCTCCGTAGGAGTTTTCGGGTGCACGTCCGTTGCGCATATGTCCGTATCGGTTGTATTGTGTATAAGTCACCTTTCCGGCATAGTAAAGCTCAATCCGCGACAAATTCCATTCGTTTTGCAAAAAAGCACTTGCATGTAATATATTGATATCATAGTGATAACCAAAGATATCCCCTTTCTTAATCACTCGATTGGGATTATTTAGGTCGTTTTGCATTTTATTCGGATCCGGATTTTCATCGATATTCATATCTCTCTCCGCAAATTGGTCTATATCAATCCATTGATTACCGCCAAGCAAATCGTCCATAGTTTTATATTTGATGTTTTTTCCGTATTTAGCTTCAATGCCTGCCGTAAGTTTTAGTTTTGCATTGAACTGATTCATATACGTAGAATTGAAAGCGGCTTCCATTAAATCAATGTGCCTTCTTTCCACTACATATTTTGCGCTTGCATCGGGTCTGCTCGCGTTGTTTCGGTAGTTAGCTTGATAAAGGCTCTCCCAGTCCACTTGCGATACAGTAGGATTTATCGGTTTGCCGTTTTCAAAGGCCCATTCTGACGCAATGTTCTGTGCGATAGTTTTATCCGACTGGAAACTTGGCAGGTTGCGGTAGTAATCGGGACGCGGATCAGGTGCATTGTAAAACCCGATTGCTGAATTGCTATACTTGCTATAGTGGAATGCCGCACCTGTACGTAAGCGTTGAGTTTCAGAGATTTTGAACTCGTGGTTTAAGATTACCGTCGGGTCATAACTCTTAACCACTCGCGAGTTTCTCTTTATCCCATCCTGATATCCCCAATAGCTGTTATAATAAATGGAGCCTGCCAAGTCAAACACTTCCTGTGTCCCGGCGCTCTGTTGTGCTCGTCGGGTAGGTGCTCCATAGGTTACTAACGATAGGCTGTGACGGGGATTCAGCACTTTTTCTGCCGCCAAGAAATAGCCTGCCGAATTGTAAAAAGTTCCCTGCACGATTCCTTCATCTGCCCATCGCACTACACCCGACACCGCTAAAGCCCATCCGTTAGGCATAAGTCCTGTAGCGTAGGTGGCTTGCCCCCGAAGTTTGTAGGCGCGATTACTGTATGCCACGCTGGCACGAGTACCTGCCGCAAGGTTAGTTGCGCGGTTTAAGATATTGGTATTTGTTCCTAAATTCCCATAACTGAATGAGTTAGCTTCGAGCCCCATCACAATGTCTTTGTTGCGGTTGGCATTGTTCAATCCGCCCAAGCTTGAATAATTGAAGAGACCTCGGTCGAGTGTGTTGAAGTGAACACCGTTCACGTAAGTAGATTCAAACTCCTGTTCATACCCCCGCATCCTAAAACGCATTGGACTGAAATTATAGGACGTTTGCGACAAGTACACATCCCCTTTTGCCAAAGTTGCTGAGACAGACTGCGAAGCCCTTCCTTCATCCTCATCAAAATCAGATTCAGTCAGTTGTAAAATCGCTTCCTGACGCGCTTCCTCTTGTATATCTACCTTTAAATAGATGGTCCCCATATCGAGCTCTTTGTCTTCTGCAAGGTGAACCGTAACTACCTGCGGCAAGTATCCTGAGCGTGAAAAATGGACATCAGCATCGCCGGGCTGAAGAAATGTAAGAACAAATTCACCGGAAGCATTGGTAAGGGTTGAAAAGTTTTGCTGCATGATGGAAACAGTAACTCCCGGCAACGGATTTTCAGCATTTGAAACCTTTACAGTACCCACTAAGCGTGTTTGTGCACCGGCGGTAAGTGTGAAAATCAACATCGATAATACGAACAGTATTTTTTTCATATTAAAAGTTATAAAAATGTTACAAGCTTGTAAATTTAAAATCAGCGCAAGTTACTACATTTTTTGGTTATAACTGCTTTTAACACCATCAAATTTTGAATAAAAAATGTATTTGAATGCATTTTTATCTGATAATCAGATAGTTGTTTTTAATGTATTTTTAAAGTGAACAACAAGAATATGTTTATTAAAATGGAATTATCTTTTGATTGGTTTCCATTATTTTGTTATCTTTGTTGTGTAAAAAATTTTATTTTTATGAAACACAGAATCATTGAAGCAATCATTTTGGCGCTGGGATTAATACTTTTAGGATTGTCAATCAAAAGTGGGATAAAAATCTTTTCGCAACGCGATAGAGTGGTCAATGTGAAAGGGCTTTCTGAAAGGGAGGTTCAAGCCGACAAAGTTATTTGGCCCCTTGTATTCAAAGAAGTGGGCAATGATTTGCCTTCACTTTACGACAATCTGAAGTTGAAAAATCAGGCTATCGTTTCATTTTTAAAGTCAAACGATATAACGGATGAAGAAATAAGTATATCGGCGCCACAAGTAGTGGATTTTCAGGCTGAAAGATACAGTTCCAATACTTCACCCTATCGCTACAACATTACTTCGGTTATCACAGTGAGTTCTGATAAAGTGGATTTGGTGAGAAAGTTAATGAGTGAACAAGGCGAATTGCTGAAACAAGGTATTGCCGTAAGCGGGGGCGCTGATTATCAATATAATGTGCAGTTTATGTTTACGAAACTTAACGACATTAAACCACAAATGATTGAAGATGCCACCAAGAATGCACGTGAAGCGGCAGTGAAGTTCGCAGAAGACTCTAACAGCAAGCTCGGAAAAATCAAAAGCGCTAATCAAGGGCAGTTCTCCATAACAGACCGCGATGCTAACACGCCTCACATAAAAAATGTGCGTGTAGTTAGCACCATTGAATACTATTTGAAGGATTGATTAAATACCTTTTTTGAAAAATAATTCTTTGTTGAAAAAAGTATCTTTATTCCTCAATTATTCATATTATTTTTTTATCTCATATATTTTTCGGAATTTTGTTGCCTGAAGAAGAATTGGATATAAAAATAGATTGAATGAAAATAAAAACACAGTATCTCGCATTTGCCTTCGGGCTAATACTTATGGTGTCATGCGGCTCTAACAAGCCAATTGTCTCCAATGAAAAAGTAACGGTAAAAGCGGTCAGTGTAGGTTTTTATAACCTTGAAAACTTGTTTGACACCATTGACCAAGGAAACAATGATGAAGAATTTCTTCCAACCGGCGCCATGCGTTGGACCGGCATGAAGTACAAAGCCAAGTTGAAAAACATGGCATACGCTATTTCACAAATAGGACTGGATGTTACTCCGAAAGGGCTTTCTATTCTTGGTGTCGCAGAAGTAGAAAATCGTGGCGTCCTTGAAGATTTAGTAAAAGAACCTGCCATTGCGAATCGCACTTACGAGATTGTTCATTACGATAGTCCTGACCGACGGGGAATTGATGTGGGATTGCTGTATAATCCACGTGATTTCATTGTAACAAATAGCAAATCTTATGGTTTGTATTTTCCGGAAGACACGCTATTCCGCACACGAGATATTTTACTTGTAACCGGCTATCTCCTGAATGAAAAGGTTCACGTTATTGTGGGACATTGGCCTTCAAGATATGGTGGCGAAGTAGCCTCTGCGCCAATGAGAAACGCAGCAGCAGCTCGTACAAAACACATTGTTGACTCGCTTTACAGTAAAGATGCAAATGCCAAAATCATTGTCATGGGTGATTTCAACGATGATCCGTTCAATGAAAGCACAGCAAAAGTATTAAATGCCAAAAGAAACCGTGAAGATGTCCCCACCAAAGGACTTTATAATCCGATGTGGAGAATTTTAGATAGCGGTGTAGGCTCTTTAGCCTACAATAATCAATGGAACTTGTTCGACCAAATTATAGTATCTCAACCGTTTCTGCACAATGACAACTCACACCTGAGATTTTGGAAAGCCGAAGTTTTCAACAAAAGTTTTCTGGTACAACAAGAAGGCACATACAGAGGAAGCCCGCTTAGAACACATGCCGGAGGAGTTTGGCTCAACGGCTATAGCGACCACTTCCCTACTCTTATTTATTTGGTAAAGGAATAACTTAACAGCAATGACTTCTAGGGAAACACCCTTGCTGTGAACACCTTTACTGCAAAACTAACTATTTTTAAATTACAAACTTATTATGGAATATCCTACCCTGCAAGGCAAACTAATAATGCCTGAATACGGACGTAACGTCCAGCGGATGGTAGAACATGCACTTACCATTGAAGATCGTGAAGAACGTACAAGATGCGTCAACACAATTGTTGACATAATGGGAAATCTTTTCCCCTACCTCCGTGATGTAAATGACTTTAAACACAAACTTTGGGACCACGTAGCCATTATGTCTGATTTCCGTCTGGATATCGATTATCCTTACGACGTTATTAAAAAAGAAGATTTATACACTAAGCCGAATCTCATACCCTATAAAAATTCTAAAATTACGTATATGCATTATGGACGTAATTTGGAAGACATGATTGAACGAGTTTCTGAATACCCCGAAGGTGAAACAAAGGATGAACTTATCCTGCTGATAGCCAATCAAATGAAAAAGTGTTTCCTAACCTGGAATAAAGAAGTAGTGCGTGACGAAAAAATTTTAGATGACCTCCGTGAACTATCCAAAGGAAAACTAGACGTATCATCAGACTCTTTTAGACTGATGGACACTCGGGATATACTACATCCCAAAAAACATCAAAACAAACAGAGAAGAAAGAAATAGTTTTAGATAACATATTAGTTTAGTAGGCATTAAGAAATAGACAAACAAATAGTAAACACATTTCAAGTCTCCATCTTCATGCTTCAAGTTTTGCTATTCTAACTTCAAACTTAAAAACATGTCATCATTCAAAATTGAGGGCGGGCATAAATTAAGCGGCACAATTGTACCGCAAGGAGCCAAAAACGAGGCTTTGCAGGTTATTTGTGCTGTTTTACTTACCAATAAACCCGTAACAATACACAATATACCGGCAATTCTCGACGTACTCAACCTGATTAAACTCCTTGAAAGAATGGGTGTAAAAGTTGAGAAACTTTCAGATGAATCCTATCGTTTTACAGCCAACAACATTCAATTGGATTATCTCCAAACCGAAGATTTTTTCAAGCAAAGCGCTTCATTGCGTGGCTCGGTCATGATTGTCGGACCGCTGATTACACGTTTCGGAAAAGCTGTAATCCCAAAACCCGGAGGCGACAAAATAGGACGCAGAAGACTGGACACCCACTTTTTGGGAATTCAAAAGTTAGGAGCTGAATTTAGTTTTGATGCCGACAAAAAACTTTATCAAATAAAAGCGAAAAAACTAAAAGGATGTTATATGCTCCTTGATGAAGCGTCGGTTACGGGAACTGCTAACATTATAATGACCGCCGTATTGGCAGAAGGGACAACCACTATTTACAACGCCGCCTGTGAACCTTACATCCAGCAACTCTGTAAAATGCTGAACAGAATGGGTGCAAAAATTTCAGGTGTCGGGTCAAATCTTTTGACAATAAAAGGCGTTCAATCGTTAAAAGGATGCGAACACACCCTGCTTCCCGATATGATTGAAGTGGGAAGTTTTATTGGAATGGCAGCGATGACCGGCTCTGAAATCACTATAAAAGATGTTGCTTACAATGAATTAGGAATTATACCGAACAGTTTCCGCCGATTGGGGATAATCTTGGAACAACGTGGTGACGATATTTTTATTCCTAAGCAAGAGAGCTATTCCATTGAATCGTTTATTGATGGCTCCATTATGACCATTGCCGATGCACCATGGCCCGGACTGACGCCTGACTTGCTCAGCGTATTTCTTGTCGTAGCGGCAAAAGCAAAAGGCAGTGTACTTATTCATCAAAAAATGTTTGAAAGTCGTCTGTTTTTCGTGGACAAATTAATTGACATGGGAGCGCAAATCATCCTTTGCGACCCGCACCGTGCTACCGTAATCGGACTTGGGGAAAACCTACATCTTCGCGCCGCCAAGATGAGTTCGCCCGATATCCGAGCAGGAATTGCACTTCTTATTGCTGCAATGAGTGCAGACGGAACAAGTATTATCCACAACATTGAACAGATTGATAGAGGATATCAAAATATTGACAAAAGACTCAATGCACTGGGAGCGAAGATTGAGCGAATAGATTAAATGCCCGATAAATTCAACACCATATCATCCCCTTCCGAAGGAATTTACAAAGATAAAGGGAGCAAATTTCTCTCGTTTGCAATTCCTGTTAAAGATGAGGAGGCAATAAAAGATATTCTTGAAACTTATCGTAAAAAATATCACGATGCGCGTCACGTGTGTTATGCCTATATGCTGGGCGAAGAGCGAAATGATTTTCGCGCCAACGACGATGGCGAGCCTTCAGGAACAGCAGGAAGACCGATTTTAGGACAGATAAATTCCTTTGAACTCACCAATATTTTAATAATCGTTGTCCGCTATTTTGGCGGCATTCTGCTTGGCACAGGAGGATTGGTTACTGCCTATAAGGAAGCTGCTGCCGATGCTATCCGAAATGCCAAAATAATTGAAAAAACGATAGTATTACCGCTTTCTATCCATTTTTCCTACGAGCTGATGAGTGAAGTTTCGCGTCTGATTAAAGAATTTGACTTGAAAATCACCGACCAAAAGTTTGAAATTGCTTGCGATATGACTTTCGCCATTCCAAAAAGTATTTTTGAAAACGTCAAGGATAGATTTAAAAATATCTATGGTATTGAAATTATCTAAAACGACCTTTTTTACTCTTAACATTTTTTCATAAAAAAAATAGGTCATTTTGTAAACTCGACTTTGCAAAATCAATTATTTTATTTATTTTTGTGGCAGTTTTTAACACGAAATGGAAAATTTCATAAAAACACATAAATACCTGGTACAGCGTGTTGAATCGCCTGTAAGAAGACTGCTGGCTGATGAAATAGACTGGACACATCGCCTGATTGGCATAAAAGGAATGCGCGGAGTCGGAAAAACTACGTTTCTACTCCAATACGCAAAAGAGCGCTACGATAAGAATTACAGGGAGTGTTTGTATGTAAATTTCAATAACCTTTATTTTACCACCCACACACTGGTCGATTTCGCAGGAGAATTTTATGCCAACGGCGGAAGAACATTACTTCTTGACCAAATATTTAAGTATGAAAACTGGTCGAAAGAACTTCGTATATGCTACGACCAATTTCCGGAATTACAGATTATTTTTACAGGCTCATCGGTAATGCGCCTTGTAGAAGAAAATCCAGACTTACAAGATATAGTGGCTGTTTATAACTTGCAAGGTTTTTCATTCCGTGAATTTTTGAATTTAGAATCAAAAAATAATTTTCCGAAATATACTTTAACAGAAATATTAAATAATCATGTAGAAATTTCAAAAACTATTTGTAACACTGTCAATCCATTAGAGTATTTTTCTGATTATTTACATCACGGTTATTATCCGTTTTATCTGGAGTCGAGAAACTATTCCGAGAATCTACTCAAAACCATCAACATGATGATGGAAGTAGATATTTTACTGATTAAACAAATTGATTTGAAATACCTTTCTAAAATTAGGAAGCTTCTAAACTTAATCATGCAGTGCGCACCCTGCACATTGAATATTAGTCAATTAAGTGATGAAATTGAAACTTCTCGATCAACTATAATGAATTATTTGAAGTATTTGCGGGATGCACGTTTGTTGAATTTACTCTATTATCCGGACGAAAGTTTCCCTAAAAAACCGCGTGCCGTATTTCCGCAAAACACCAATATAATGCATGTGTTGGTGAATGATGTAAACAACGAATGTGAAAAAAGGACATTTCTTTACAATGCATTGCACGCCAAACATAAAGTAAATGTTGGAGAAAAACATGCTGATTTTTGGGTTGATAAGACTTATAATTTTACATTTATGCCTAATCTTGAAAACAAAAAAGTTAATCCCAGTATTACATACGCAGTTGATGATGTAAGGTTAGGACTAAAAAACGAAATACCCGTTTGGTTAATGGGATTTTTATATTAACACAACAAACAGATAAACACACTATTAACTACTTAAAAACAACAAACTGATTATAAAACTTCTTACCGCTACGGCGGGCAAATATATAACTTAAAAAAATAAAACACATTACTAACTAACTCAATAAAAAATGGCAAAAGAAAAAAAATTTATTACCTGTGATGGAAATCAAGCTGCTGCTCACATAGCATATATGTTCAGCGAAGTAGCTTCGATTTATCCCATTACCCCTTCTTCTACCATGGCTGAACATATCGATGAATGGTCGGCAGCCGGTAGAAAGAATATGTTTGGTGAAACGGTTCTTGTAGAAGAGATGCAGTCGGAAGGCGGTGCCGCAGCTGCTATGCACGGTGCCTTGCAAGCCGGCACACTGGCTACAACCTTTACTTCTTCGCAAGGTTTACTGCTGATGATTCCTAACATGTACAAAGTAGCCGGTGAACTTCTACCGGGAGTTTACCACGTAGGAGCTCGTGCAATTGCAGCACAAGCACTATCCATATTCGGCGACCACCAAGACGTAATGGCTGTTCGTCAAACAGGATGTGCGCTCTTTGCAACCGGTTCTGTGCAAGAAGTAATGGACATGGCTGCAGTGGCTCACTTAGCTGCCATCAAATCTCGTGTACCGTTTGTACACTTCTTTGACGGATTCCGCACAACTCATGAAATCCAAAAAATTGAAGAAATTGATGCTGAAGCGGTTCAAGCACTTATTGACCAAGATGCTTTGAAAGCTTTCCGTCAACGTGCTTTAAATCCTGCCAATCCCGTAACACGCGGCACAGCACAAAATCCGGACATCTACTTCCAATCTCGAGAAGCAGCTAATCCTTTCTACGATGCTCTTCCCGAAATTGTAGAAGATTATCTGAATAAATTAGCTGAAATTACCGGACGTAAATACGGCTTGTTTGATTATTACGGCGATCCGGAAGCTGACCGAGTAGTAATCGCTATGGGCTCTTCTACGGAAGCTATCCGTGAAGGAATAGACTACTTAAGAAAAAAAGGTGAAAAAGTAGGATTGGTATCCGTTCACCTGTATCGTCCGTTCTCAGCCAAGCATTTCCTGTCTGTACTTCCAAAGACAACCAAGCGTGTATGTGTGCTTGACCGTACCAAAGAGCCGGGTGCAAGCGGCGAACCGCTGTATCTCGACGTGAAAGATGCACTGTACGGAACTGAAAACCAACCGCTTGTTGTTGGTGGTCGCTACGGATTATCATCTAAAGACTTTACACCGGCACAAGTACTTGCCGTTTACAAAAATCTGGCTTTACCTACTCCACGCAACGGCTTTACAGTAGGTATTGTGGATGACGTTACATTTACATCTCTTCCGCTGGGCGAAGAAATTTCACTGGGCGGCGAAGGTATTTACGAAGCTAAATTTTACGGATTAGGGGCTGACGGAACTGTAGGAGCTAACAAAAACTCCATCAAAATTATCGGAGACAATTCCAATAAATATTCGCAAGCTTACTTTGAGTACGACTCGAAAAAATCAGGTGGATTTACCTGTTCGCACTTACGTTTCGGCGATACGCCTATCCGTTCAACCTATTTCGTTACTACACCGAACTTTGTAGCCTGCCATGTGCAAGCCTACTTACGTTTATACGATGTAACAAAAGGATTGAAAAAGAACGGAACATTCCTATTGAATACTGTTTGGGATAAAGATGAAGTAAAGCAACATCTTCCCGTGCATATCAAACGCTATTTTGCACAAAATAATATCAAGCTATTTATTATCAATGCTACAAACATTGCTCGCGAAATAGGATTAGGCAACCGTACCAACACCATTTTACAATCGGCATTCTTCAAAATCACCAACGTAATTCCTTACGACTTGGCAGTAGAACAAATGAAAAAAGCGATTGTAAGATCATACGGTAGAAAAGGTGAAGATATAGTAAATAAAAACTATGCTGCTGTTAACCGCGGTGGCGAGTATGTAGAAGTAGATATTCCTGCCGAATGGGCTAATCTGCCTGACGAACCGGAACAGCGCGAAGATGTTCCTGCATTTATCCGCGACATTGTTCGCCCAATTAATGCACAGAACGGTTATAGCCTTCCGGTTTCTGCTTTCAAAGGACGTGAAGACGGAACTTGGATGCAAGGAACTGCTAAATACGAAAAACGTGGTGTAGCTGCATTTGTTCCCGAATGGAATATGGAAAATTGTATTCAATGTAACCAATGTGCTTACGTTTGTCCACACGCTGCTATCCGTCCGTTTATTTTAGATGCGGCTGAATTGGCAAAATCTCCATTTGGCGAAGAAGGTACCCTAAAAGCTAACGGAAAAGCCTTTGCCGATATGCGGTTCCGCATCCAAGTGGACGTGCTCGACTGTATGGATTGCGGTAACTGTGTGGATGTTTGTCCGGGCAAGAAAGGCGAAAAAGCATTAAAAATGATGCCTATCGAAGGACAAATGCCTAATCAAGAAAACTGGGACTACTGCATCAACGAAGTGGCTTCCAAACAACACTTGGTAAATGTAAAAGGCAACGTGAAAAATACCCAACTGGCTACCCCGCTCTTTGAATTCTCGGGCGCTTGCTCCGGTTGCGGTGAAACTCCTTACGTGAAATTGGTTAGCCAACTTTACGGAAATCGTCAAATCGTGGCAAACGCAACAGGATGTAGCTCCATTTACTCCGCTTCTTCCCCATCAACTCCATATACCACAGGCGCTGACGGACGCGGTCCGGCTTGGGCTAACTCGCTCTTTGAAGATAACGCCGAATATGGTATGGGAATGGTAATGGCGGAACAATCCATGCAAAATCGCATCGTTCGCTTGATGACAGAAGCGATGGAAAGCAACTGCTGTTCCGATGAGTTGAAAGAACTGTTTAAAGAATGGATTGAAAACCGTTTTGACGGCGAAGCAACACTTGCATTGGAAGCTAAAATTACTCCTAAGGTGAAAGCTTGCACTTGCGAGCATTGCCAACAAATTGCTGAACTAAGCGGTTTCTTAGTAAAACGTTCGCAGTGGATTATTGGTGGCGACGGATGGGCATACGATAT
>JAAYSS010000076.1 GCA_012518275.1 Bacteroidales bacterium | reverse complement strand
CGATAACGGACTGTAACCGTGTTGTCTTCTAACGTTTGGTGATCAATGGTAACGCAGAAAGGTGTTCCTATCGCGTCTTGACGCCGATATCGCTTTCCGATGCTATCTTTTTCATCGTACACGCACTTGAAGTCGAATTTTAGTTCGTTCAGGATTTCGCGTCCTTTTTCGGGTAGTCCGTCTTTTTTTACCAATGGCAGAACGGCTACTTTAACGGGTGCTAAAACCGGCGGGAACTTCATCAAAACTCGATTCTCACCATTTTCAAGAGTTTCTTCCGTGTAAGCGCCTGCCATAATGGAAAGGAACATACGGTCTAAACCGATGGAAGTTTCCACCACGTAGGGTACATATGATTTGTTCAGTTCCGGGTCAAAATATTTGATGTTTTTACCGGAATATTTCTCGTGCTGAGCAAGGTCAAAGTCGGTGCGGCTGTGGATGCCTTCCACTTCTTTAAATCCGAACGGCATTTCATACTCAATATCTGTGGCTGCATTTGCGTAGTGAGCCAGCTTGTCGTGGTCGTGGAAGCGATATTTATGGTCACCGAGACCAAGTGCTTTGTGCCATTTCAGGCGGAAATCTTTCCAGTATTCAAACCACTTCATTTCTTCTCCCGGACGTACAAAAAACTGCATTTCCATTTGCTCAAATTCACGCATGCGGAAAATAAACTGGCGGGCAACTATCTCATTCCGAAATGCTTTACCAATTTGTGCAATTCCGAAAGGAATTTTCATCCGACCGGTTTTTTGCACGTTCAGGTAATTGACAAAAATACCCTGAGCTGTTTCAGGGCGAAGGTAAATCTTCGTCGCACCTTCGGACGTGGAACCCATTTCTGTAGAAAACATCAGGTTAAATTGACGAACATCAGTCCAGTTTCTTGTTCCGCTTATTGGGCAAGCCACTTCATAATCAATAATGATTTGTTTCAGTTCGTTTAAATCATTTTCGTTCAGAGCTTTTACGAAACGGGCGTGGACTTCATCTCGTTTTGCTTGATTTCTTAGAACACGCTGATTGGTTTCTCGGAACATTTTTTCGTCAAATTTTTCACCGAAACGTTTTGCCGCTTTTTCTACTTCTTTTTCAATTTTTTCGTCGAATTTAGCAAGCAGCTCTTCTATCAGCACATCGGCACGGTACCGTTTTTTGCTATCTTTGTTGTCAATCAGTGGGTCGTTAAACGCATCCACGTGTCCCGAAGCCTTCCACGTTGTAGGGTGCATAAAAATGGAAGCATCAATTCCTACCACGTTCTCGTTGAGAAGCACCATGCTGTCCCACCAGTATTTTTTTATGTTATTTTTCAGCTCAACGCCGTTTTGACCGTAATCATACACGGCACCCAAGCCGTCATAAATTTCGCTCGAAGGAAACACAAATCCGTATTCCTTGCTGTGAGCAATTAGTTTTTTGAAAACATCTTCTTGTGAAGCCATATTTTAGTTTTTAGTTTATTATTCTTAATTTCTTAGATGCAAAAAGCATTTGTCATTTATAATTTAAAAGTCATCCCGATTTTCACGCCCAGCGTTTCTAAAATTCGGTCTTGTCCTTTCCAACTTCCAAACGGGATAAGCGAATGCAGTTTCGCGTAAGGATTTAGAAAAAGCGAACCGCCGAAATCAAAATCGGCAACAACGCCTAATCCGCCGTACAGCCCGATTCCTTTTTGCGAACTGATAGGCGATGAATTTGTCGTTGACAAATCAAGCATTCCACCGCCATTGATGAAAAAGTATTTGCCAAATGTAGCCCTTACGCCAAAAGGAACGTCAACCAGAGTCATTGAACCCATTTTATCCTTGGTTTCAGCATCTGTTTTCTCGTAAAAGCTGAAAAGCGAGAAAGTCAATCCAGTTTCAAATTCAAGATTTTCCTTGACAGGATGCAAATAAACCAACCCGGCTGTTTTGGAACTATTTGGATTTAAGTTTTTACTGAAATCTTGTTGGCGCAAAAGACTCACACCCCCGAAAGAATAGGTCACTCCGATTTTTCCTCTTTCAGAAAATTGCCCAAAAACAATCGCAGGAAGTAGGCAAACCAATATCGAGAAATATAATTTTGATTTCATAATTTCACGGCTTAATTGTTGATAACTTTTGCGCTAAACTCTGAAAACAAGCACAAAGGTACTTAATTTTTTTGAAAGTTTTGTTTAACTTTGTCGTTTGAAAGCTATTTTAAGGAAAAGTTGAAGTTTCTGAAATTTTTCAAGGAAATTTTTATATTTGAAATTATGAAAAAAGTTATTATTTTGTTTCAAAAATAGCTTGTAATACAAAAAATTGATAATACTTTTTAAGGCAGAGATTTTATTTTATGGCAAAAAAGGATGAATTAAATGAGAGAGAGAAACAAAATCTCCCGAATAAGGAAATTGAAAATAAAAAAGAAGATCTTTCGGGAGATACGCATTCAAAACATAACACCCCTAAAAAATCGACTAAAAGTGATGTAAAACACCACCTTTCAGGTATGTATCAGACGTGGTTTTTGGACTATGCTTCGTATGTGATTTTAGAACGTGCAGTACCTGATATTTATGACGGTTTGAAACCGGTTCAGCGTCGTATTCTTCACGCAATGAGGAGATTGGATGATGGACGCTACAACAAGGTGGCAAACATTGTGGGACACACGATGCAGTTTCATCCACATGGAGATGCTTCTATCGGTGATGCCTTGGTGCAGTTAGGACAGAAAAATCTGCTTATCGACTGTCAAGGGAACTGGGGAAATATCCTGACCGGCGATAGTGCGGCGGCACCCCGTTATATTGAAGCACGTCTGTCGAAATTTGCCCTTGAAACCGTTTTTAATCCAAAAACTACCGAGTGGAAACTTTCTTACGATGGCAGAAATAAAGAGCCGATAACCTTGCCGATTAAATTTCCGTTGCTGCTTGCACAGGGCGTGGAAGGGATTGCTGTAGGATTGAATTCCAGGATTTTACCACACAACTTTAATGAACTACTTGATGCGAGTATCGCGTATTTACGTGGAGAAGATTTTGAACTTTTTCCTGATTTTCAGACCGGCGGAAGCATTGATGTGGAAAAGTATAATGACGGTGAGCGGGGGGGCTCGGTAAAAGTGCGAGCTAAAATCGGAAAATTGGATAACAAAACATTGGTCATTTCTGAAATTCCTTATGGTACGGATACTGCAAAACTCATTGACAGTATCATCAAAGCCAATGATAAGGGAAAAATAAAAATTCGTAAAGTAGATGATAATACTGCCCAGAATGTGGAAATTCTTGTTCATTTGCCACCGAGAACTTCTTCAGATAAGACCATTGACGCACTTTACGCATTTACAGGTTGTGAGAAGAGTATATCGCCTAATTGCTGCGTAATTCATGACAACAAACCCCGTTTTATCGGCGTAAGTGAACTGCTGAAAATCAGCACAGACCATACTAAAGACTTACTTCGCTTAGAGCTTGAAATTCAGCGCGATGAATTATTGGAACAACTGTTTTTTGTTACACTTGAAAAGATTTTTATTGAAAATCGTATTTACAAGGACAAGGAATTTGAGGAAAGTACATCGCACGATGAAGTGGTGAAACATATTGACAAGCGAATTGAGCCTTTCAAAAAGAATTTTATTCGTGAAGTAACACGTGAAGATATCTTGAAGTTGCTTGATATCAAGATGGTGCGTATAACCAAATTTGACAGTAAAAAGGCTGATGACACCATTATTGGCATTCAGAAAAAAATTAAAGAGCTGGAATACAATCTTAAAAACTTGGTGGAATTCACCATTTTCTGGTTCCAGAATTTGAAAGAAAAATACGG
>JAAYSS010000075.1 GCA_012518275.1 Bacteroidales bacterium | reverse complement strand
TAAAATTTTTATTTGTTATAATTTAATTTTTTTGATGTCAAATTTTGTTTCTTGACTTATTATCTTTGCAAATGTATCATAAAGATCTATTCTTTTTAAGAATTTATATTCACAAATCATCAACAACTTCATAGGACTTCTTCACAAAATTTCACAACAACAATAAATCGTATATCTACTCTTTGTGTTTTAACAAAAATTATTGTTTTTAACAAAAAAGTGTGTATATTTGTACCCTATGCAATATATTGAGAAAAAAATCAACCAACATAATTTTATAAAAAATGGAAGCTTGGCATATTTTAATAGCAATCGGAATAATCGCATTTATAGCTGAAATATTCACAGTTGGATTTATTGCCGGTGCCATTGGAATCGGATTTATATTTGCCGCAATCGGTAATTTTATTGGCTTGGAAATAAAATGGCAAATACTGTTGTTTGCTTTGGGAATTACTCTGACCTACTTTTTAATCAGACCATTCATGGCAAAGTACGGCTATCGAAAAGACAAAGTAAAAACTAACCGAGATGCCTTAATTGATAAAAACGGGACAGTCACGGAGGAAATAAATCCTTTAAAAAACACGGGTAGGGTTAAAATTGATGGTGATGATTGGAAAGCAAAATCATTAAATAATGAAATAATTGAAATCGGAACAATCGTTACGGTTGTCGATATAGATAGTATTATTTTAATTGTTAAACCTTCAAATTAATTAGTTATGGGATTTATTATCATTGCAGTAGCCATCGCTCTTTTCGTTATAATTTTCGCAGTTTCAGGTTTCAAAATTGTGCAACAAGCGGAAGTTATTGTTATCGAACGACTTGGAAAGTATAACCGTACGTTGCACTCCGGAATAAACATAATCTGGCCCATTATTGATAAACCAAGAGAAATCACTTGGAGATACGTTGTAGAAGGTATGGGAGAAAAGAAACACATTCGATTTAGTACTAAATCCAGAATCGATATTCGTGAAACCGTTTATGATTTTCCAAAACAAAATGTGATTACAAAAGACAACGTAAATGTTCAAATTAACGCATTGCTCTATTTCCAAATCATGGATCCGGTCAAGGCAATTTATGAGATAGAAAACTTACCCGATGCCATAGAAAAATTAACGCAAACAACGCTTAGAAACGTAATTGGTGAGTTAGAGTTGGATGAATCTTTAAGTTCACGCGATACCATTAATTCAAAGCTTCGGACCATCCTTGATGATGCAACAAATAAGTGGGGCGTAAAAGTGAATCGTGTTGAATTGCAGGATATTAATCCACCGGAAGACATCAAGCAAGCTATGGAAAAGCAAATGCGTGCCGAGAGGGATAGGAGAGCGGCTGTGCTGGATGCAGAGGGGAAAAAGACTGCAAAAATTTTAGAGGCCGAGGGATTCAGAGAAAGCGAAATAAAGAAAGCCGAAGGAGAAAAACAATCTGAAATACTAAGAGCAGAAGGTTTGGCGCAAGCCAGAGTGAAAGCTGCACAGGCAGAAGCTGAGGCTATTAGACTTATCACTAATGCAGTTAGTTCAGAAGATGGTGACCCGATCAATTACCTAATTGCAACTAAATACATCGATACGCTTCAAGAAATGGTGTCCGGAAAGGATAATAAAACGATTTATATCCCATTTGAAGCAACCGGAATTTTGAGCTCAATTGGTGGTATAAAAGATATGTTGAGTAATCAAAAATAGTCCTAAATAGTCAACACCCTTACTTTTTATTACAATTTTAGGAAGGTCTGAAAAATACCTTCCAGGGGTGTTTTTTTCTAATTTTCTGCTTTTCAAGCAATACCTGTGGAAAATTTTGACGCAGTGTGCTTCTTTAGTAATGCTGTCAGCACACATATTAAAAAACTATGAATATTTGATTAAGTTAATAGCATCTAAGAAAATTGCCTTAACTTTGTTTTTTATTAAAACATTGAAATTCAAATTATCTATGAAGCGACTATTTAATTTTCTGATTTTGTTGTTTTTTGCCGGGTTAATAATCGCACAAGAAGTGCGTCCGACAAAAAACTTGATTGTAATGATTCCTGACGGAACTTCGCTGAGTGTGCTTTCTGCATCTCGCTGGCTGAAAGTGTACAGAAATGAAGGCACACGTTTGCATATTGACCCCTATCTTTCAGGCACGGTCACCACTTTTTCATCTAACGCACCCATTGGTGATTCGGCGCCAACCACATCTACTTACATGACGGGAGTGGCTTTACAGGCGGGAAATGTGGCAATTTATCCCGTTGCCGATTCGGAAAATGATTTGGTAAAACTTAATTCGGACAGTGCTTATCAGCCGCTTGTAACTATCTTGGAAGCCATGCAGATGGAGCAAAATAAAGCTGCCGGTTTGGTCATCACTTGTGAGTTTCCACACGCCACGCCCGCCGACTGTGCCGCTCATTCATTTAATCGAGGTGACTACAAGGCGATTGCACCGCAAATGGCTTTCAATAATCTTTCTGTTGTGTTCGGCGGAGGAAATGAGTTTGTCTCGGATGACATGAAAGAACATTTTAAAAACACAGAGACTACTTACATCCAAAATGACCGTGATGCCATGCTCAATTTCAACGGCGAAAAAATTTGGGCACTTTTTGGAGATAGAGCTATGTCGTATGACTTAGACAGAAATCCTGTCGAAGAGCCATCCATTGCTGAAATGACTGAGAAAGCGTTGGAGATTTTGAATAAAAATCCAAACGGTTTTTTCCTGATGGTAGAAGGAAGTAAAGTGGATTGGGCTGCCCATGCCAATGATCCTGCCGGAATTATAAGTGAATATTTGGCGTTTGATGATGCGGTGGGGAAAGCGATTGAATTTGCTGAAAAAGATAGAAATACAACGATTGTAATTCTTCCTGACCACGGCAATAGTGGATTCTCAATCGGAAGAAACGGCATGAAAAAAGGTTATACAAAGATGACACTTGCAGACCTTTTCGGAGCGGTTTCGAAATACAAAAGAACAGCTGTAGGGCTTGAAAAAATACTGTTGAACACCAAGCCGGATGAGATAAAAAATGTTTTCAAGCAATATACCGAATTGGATATTACTGAAGCTGAAAAAGAAAAATTGCTGACTTCAAAAAACTATAAATTAGCGAGCAACACTAAAGCGCCCGATGCGAAAAACATGGCGCACAACATCGCCGAAATTTACAATGAACGAACCGGATTTGGCTATACCACCACTGGGCATACGGGCGAAGAAGTTTTCTTGGCAGTTTATCATCCGAAGGGAGATATTTTGAAAGGAAATGTACGAAACACCGAATTACACGATTATCTGTATAAGGTAAGCGGACTGAAAACTTCAATGAAAGAGCACACTGCAAACATTTATGCAAAGCATACTGATGTTTTTGCAGGAATGAAATATGAAGTTGTAGCGAAAAATGATGTCGTGAAATTGGTGGTGAAACAAAAAAGAAAAACGCTTGAAGTACCTGCATTTAGTTCGGTTGCGTTGCTGAACGGAAAGCCGATGGATTTAGGCTCTGTAGCAGTTTTTGTGAATAAAAATAACACGTTTTATCTACCGAGGAACTTAAAAGATAGGGCGTTCGGGAAGAAATAAGAACCAAATACTATAAAATACAGCCGGAGCAAATGCTTCGGCTTTTTTTATCTACAATCATTCTAAATTTTATATTTTAGTCGCACTAATTGCGGTAGTGTTAAATAAATTTATAACTTTGCTTTTTCTTTATTGGACTTCACTTAAAAGTGCCATTTTATGTTAGAAAAAATAATAGGATTCAGCTTAAAATACAAGCTGATAGTTTTGTTTTTCACATTAACGGTTGCCGGATTCGGAATATATGCCATTTTCAACATTCCGGTGGGTGCTGTGCCCGATATTACCAATAATCAAGTACAAGTCATTACCACATCAAACAACCTGTCCACGCAGGAAATCGAGCAGTTTATCACAGCGCCTGTGGAGCTTGAAATGGCAAATTTGCCGGGCGTAACTGAGATTCGTTCGATTTCTAAATTCGGACTTTCGGTTGTTACTGTCGTTTTCAAAGAGAGCATGGGAACCTACCTACCGCGCACCCTGCTTGCCGAAAAAATCAAAACTGCTTCCGCAAACATCCCCGAAGGTTTTGGTACGCCCGAAATGGGTCCGATTTCTACCGGTCTCGGGGAAATTTACCAATACACACTCGATGTAAAACCCGGCTATGAAGATCGCTATTCAGCAATGGATTTGCGAACAATTCAAGACTGGATAGTACGCAGACAGCTTTCCGGAATCGACGGCGTGGTGGAAGTAAATAGCTGGGGAGGTTACTTAAAACAGTACGAAGTAGCGATAGACCCTTCGCGAATGCAAGCGTTAGGTGTTACGTTATTAGACGTCTTTTCAGCGTTGGAAGACAACAACAATATTTCGGGCGGTGCTTATATCGAGAAAAAAAGTGAAAGCTATTTTATCCGAGGCGACGGTCAAGTAAAATCGCTCGAAGATATCGAGAACACCTTGGTTAAACATCAAGGTAATATCCCCGTGCTGGTAAAAGACGTGGCGCAGGTACATTTCGGTTATGCAAACCGTTTTGGAGCCATCACAGCTAATGGCGAAGGCGAAAAAGTGCTTGGGCAAATCATGATGTTGAAGGATGCAAACTCAAAGAAGGTCATCAATTCTGTAAAAGCCCGTGTGGAAGAAGTTCAAAAATCCCTTCCCGAAGGTGTTTACATTAACCCGATTTTGGAGCGTAGTGAGCTGATTGGAAAGACCACGACCACGGTTTTTGAAAACCTGCTTTTCGGCTGTATTATCGTGTTTTTTGTAGTGCTTTTGATTTTGGGAAACTTACGCTCGGCACTCGTAATAGCATCTATGATACCACTGGCACTGCTTTTCACCCTATCGATGATGTTTATTTTCGGCATCGATGCCAACCTGATGAGTTTGGGGGCGCTTGACTTCGGAATCATCATTGACGGAGCTGTGATTATAGTTGAATATGTCGTAGTAAGGCTGACTGCTAATCAGTTGCAATTCCAAAATATTCCGCGAAAAGAAAAACAAGCACTAAGCGACGAAATAACCAGAAAAAGTGCATCCACGATGATGCAGTCGGCTATTTTTGGGCAAATGATTATCCTGATTGTGTTTATTCCCATTTTGTCGTTGCAAGGCGTGGAAGGAAAAATGTTCCGCCCGATGGCGCTCGCATTCGGTTTTGCCATTATTGGCGCAATGATTTTCTGCCTGACTTGGCTTCCGGTGATTTCATCCATTTTCCTGCGTCCGATAGATGTGAACAGACGGAATTTTTCAGACAAAATCGTTGAATTTGCACTTAAAACTTATCAACCGGTTTTGAAATGGGCGTTGAATAAAAAGATTCTTGTTTTTTCGCTTTCGTTCTTGACATTGGTACTTTCTGTGCTGATTTTCAACCGAATGGGTGGTGAGTTTGTTCCCACGCTGGATGAAGGTGATTTTGTTATCCAGCCTGTGCTGAAAACAGGTACATCGCTATCTAAAACCATTGAACTAACCACGCAAATGGAGAATATCTTGATGGATAAATTTCCTGAAGTAGAAAAGATAGTTTGTCGCATCGGTGCTGCTGAAGTACCTACCGACCCGATGTCAATGGAAGAAATTGATATGATTATCAGGCTGAAGCCGAAGAAAACGTGGAAATCGGCTAAAACTAAAGAGGGCTTGGCGGACAAATTTAAGGAGGCGCTGAGCGTCATTCCCGGGGTGGATTATGAATTTACACAACCGATAGAGATGCGCTTTAATGAGCTGATAACTGGTGTTAGAGCTGATATTGCAGTAAAAGTTTTTGGAGAAGACTTAGAGTATTTGAGCAAGAAAGCGGAAGAAATCAAGCGTTTGGTTGAAAAAATCGATGGCGCCAGCGATGTGATTCTGGAAAAAACAACCGGACTTCCGCAAATGAACGTAACGTATAATCGCTCAAAAATTGCATATTACGGATTAGACATCAAGTCTTTAAATACTTATCTTTCCACAGCCTTTGGAGGAGAAGTGGCTGGAAGCGTGTTCGAAGGTGAACGACGTTTTGATCTTGTGCTTCGTTTGAATCAAGCATATCGAACGGACATTGAAAACATCCGCCAGTTGCCTGTGGCATTGCCAAATGGTTCGCAAGTGCCGTTAAGTGAATTGGCGGAAATCAACTACACGGAAGGTCCGGCAAAAATAAGTCGAGAGAACACACAGCGGCTGGTAGTGGTCAGTGTGAATGTGCGCAACCGTGATTTACAATCAGTTGTGGAAGACATTCAGAACGTGGTGGAAAAGAACATCACCCTTAATCCAGGTACGTATATTAGCTACGGCGGTCAGTTTGAAAATCTGCAAAACGCCACCAATCGATTGGTTTTTGCCGTACCTATTGCGCTGGCACTGATTTTTATTTTCCTTCACTTTGCTTTCAAATCGATGAAAGATACAATCATGATTTTCACAGCTGTTCCGCTGTCGGTAGTGGGAGGAATATTAGCGCTATGGATACGCGGTATGCCGTTCAGTATTTCGGCGGGAATCGGATTTATAGCCTTGTTCGGTGTTGCTGTGCTTAATGGCATTGTGTTGATTGAGCATCTGAAACATTTGCATGAGAAAAAGGGGATGGACGATATGGATGAGCTTGTGATGAAAGGTACGTCTGATCGTCTGCGTCCGGTAATGCTAACTGCCGCTGCAGCAGCAATGGGTTTCCTGCCGATGGCGATTTCAAACGGTGCAGGTGCCGAAGTTCAGCGTCCGCTGGCAACGGTTGTAATTGGCGGATTGGTAACTTCTACTATGTTGACAATGATTGTATTACCGTTGCTTTTTAAGGTGTTTCACGATAAAGAAGGAGCTATGTATAAAATTGTGAGAAAATTTACATCAAAAAACTTTATTATCCCAATTTTGCTGGCAGTTTCCGGCTCTTTGACAGCTCAATCGCCCGTTTATTCGTTGCAACAATGCATCGACTTGGCATTGGAAAATAATAAAGAAATTAGTGCCTATAACCTGAAAATAGAAGAACGAAAAGCGCTGGCAAAGTCCTTTATGACGCTCGATAAAGCCAACGTGTATTACGAATACGATCAGGCAAATGTGGCGGCAAACGGATATCCGATACAGACACTGGGCGTTGAGCAATCGTTTTTATTCCCGACCGTTCATTCTTACGTGAACAAGATGGTGGATATTGAGGTAAATATCGCTGAGCAGGAACTTGAAAAACAGCGTTTGAGCTTGATAAAAAACGTGGCGTCGTCCTATTATTCCGTAAAGTTTTTACAGGCAAAACAGCTTTATTTCAATCGTTTGGATAGTTTGTATGTCCGATTGAATTCGATGGCTGAAACGCAATTGCGATTGGGGGATATCAGTCAATTGGATAAGCTGAATGTGCAGGCCAAAAAGCAACAGATTGCATTAGAATTAAGTAAGATAGGTATTGAAATTCAGAATGCTTACGGGAGTTTGAAAGGGATGATGCAAACCGATGAAAATTTCCGGATTGATGCAAGTGAATTGGAACCCATTGCTGTTCAAAAGCCTGATTTTCGGGTTAATCCCGGAGTTCAGCAATATCGCCTTCGTTCTGATTATTTAAAAAACAGTACAAAAGCTGAGCAACACCGCTTGCTTCCTGATATTTCGCTGGGCTATTTTTACGGAAACAACCATTATGAAAATGCGCGTGGCTATCACGGTTTTCAGGTGGGATTGGGTATTCCGCTTTATTGGGGAGACCATCGTTCGAAAGTAAAAGCAAGCCGAATTGCAACCAATGCCAACGAATTGCTGTTGCAAAACAACCTGACGTTACTGGAAATAAAATATAGAAACTTGCAGAATGAGTTACAGAAATTTCGTGAAACCATTGACTTTTACCATAATACAGGCAAACGGCTAAGCAGTGAAATTACCCGAACGGCAACTCGGAGTTATGAAACGGGCGAAATTGATTTTTACCAATTTGCCGTAAGCATGGAAAACGCGCTGAAACTGACACTGGATTATTACGAAGCCGTTTCGGAGTATAATCGAGTGGCGTTGGAAATGAACTATTTGAATTAAAACAATATAGTTTTCAGAATCTATTTACATAAAGAATAAAAATCGATGTTTTAATATGAAAACAACCAAACACATACTAATTTACGTGCTTACATTGCTGTTTTTCTTTTCTTGCGGAAAGAAATCGGAAAGTGACGGCGAAACACAGGTTTCAGAAGATGAAAGTCTGATTGAAATTACTTCAGAGCAGTTCAAAACGAGCGAAATGCAGTTGGGAGAGCCGACTTTGCAAACATTTACCGATGAAGTTTCGTGCAAAGGATTCCTATTCGCACCGGCAAACGGAATTGCCAAAGTGAGTACGCCCATTGCCGGAACGGTGGAAAATATTCGCTTCAAAATCGGCGATTTTGTGCGTCAAGGGCAGACTGTTTGTAATATTTCCGGCAATGAATTTCTGAGCTTACAGCAACAATTTGCCGAGGCGTCAGCCAATTATCAGAAAGCTAAAATTGATTACGAACGGATGAAAGCGCTTCGGGCAGAAAAAATTGGTGCGGCAAAAGACTTTACAGCGGCAGAAAGTTTGTACAAAGCTTCTTTTGCTAGCTACAACGCGCTGAAAACCCGCATCCAAGCCCTTCGACTAAACCCGACTAGGATAGAAAGCGGGCAGATGTACTCGTCGTTTCCGGTAGTGGCGCCCATCAGCGGATTTATTACCAAAACCGGCGCGGTTATCGGACAGTATGTGGATATGCAAAACGAATTGGCTGAGGTAGTAAATGTACATAATTTGCAGTTGCAACTCTCTGTTTTTGAGATGGATGTAAATAAACTAAGGGTAGGGCAGAAGGTTCGTTTCGGAGTGAGTGGAAGCGGTGCGGGCAGTATGAACGCCACTTTGTCCACGATAGGAAAATCCATCAATCCGGACACTAAAACTATTGATTGCGTGGCAAAAATTACCGACGCCGATCGAAATAAATTGGTTAATCAAAGCTATGTGGAAGCAAAGATTCAAGTAAACGACTTGGAAGCCAAAGCACTTCCGGCAGAAGCCGTACAAAAAATAGCGAATGAGTATTTTGTTTACGTGATGGAAAAGCAGGAGGATACCACCTACTTTTTGAAAAGAACAAAAGTAGAAACCGGTAAAAGCAACAACGCGTTTATTGAGATTTTAAGCGGACTTCCAGTCGATAAAAAAGTGGTCGTAAGTGGCGTGGAAACGCTCTAAAATATGGTTTGCTAATCGATTTCCATATCCAGACTTTTTCTCAATTTTTCCACAAGTGGGAATTCTTCAGCCATTCGTTTGTAGATTTCCTGTGGTGTCTGCTGTCTTTTGAATTCAGTTTCGGGTGTAAATCCTATTTTTAGTTCAATAAGATTGTTATTCAGTTCTTTACGCAAGTAATTCGCGATGCCCATCTGTATCAGTTCTTTTTCCTGAAACTTATTATCCACCATCACTTCGATGATGTTATCATCTTTCAAAGTAGGAAGATGGGTTTGCAAAAAAGCTTTTGTCCCCGGATCCAATTCCTTTTTTTTAGCAAAGTTTTCCCATTTAGCAAGTAAATCGTCACCGGTAAAAGGAGTTGTTTCCGACGCATCAACAGTTTTTTTGGATTTCGGCTTAGTGAGTTTGTCATCTGTTTTTACCGATGATAGCGAGATGCTAACCGAAGGCGGAAACTTACCGGACGGAGGTTTAGGAATTGATTTTTCGGCAGGTGGCGGTGTAGTCGTTTTGATAGGTCCCCTTTTTTCTGTTGGTTGAGGAGATGCCGGAGCCTGCGGTTTTACTTCGGGAGTCGGTGCCTGTTGCTTTTGTTCCGATGCAGTGGAAGTAGACGTAACTTTTTGAAGCTTAGCAGGTTCTTCGTTTGTTGAAAGTTGTTTTTTTACCCCGCTTAACTGACAGATTTTAATCAGTGCAAGCTCTATCAGAAGCCGTTTGTTCTTGCTGAGTCGGTAATTTAAGTCGCATTCGTTGCTGATATTCAGCGCATTGAAAAGAAATTCGGTAGAGCAGGCAGATGTTTGTTGTTTATACTTCTCGCCGATGTCGGCGCCCACTTCCAGCAGTTGAATGGTAATCGGGTCTTTGCTCACCAGCACATCGCGCAGGTGCGAACTCAGTCCGGTGATAAAATGTTGGGCGTCAAAGCCTTTATTCAGCACTTCGTTAAAAATCATCAAAACAGCACTCACATCACCTTCCAGGGCTTTATCTACCAATCGGAAATAATATTCGTAGTCCAGTATATTGAGGTTTTCGATAGTAGATTCGTAGGTAATATTATTTCCGCTGAAACTTACCAATTGGTCGAAAATCGAGAGGGCATCGCGCATTCCGCCGTCGCTTTTCCGCGCAATAATATTCAGCGCATTCTCGTCGATGGTAACCCCTTCTTGTGAAGCCACGTATTTCAAATGATTTACCGTGTCGGCTATCGAAATCCGGTTGAAATCATAAATCTGACAACGGGAAAGGATGGTGGGAATGATTTTGTGTTTCTCGGTAGTTGCCAGGATAAAGATAGCGTGTGCCGGCGGTTCTTCTAATGTTTTCAGAAAGGCATTGAACGCGCCTTGCGAGAGCATATGCACTTCGTCGATGATATAAACGCTGTACGAGCCGATTTGGGGGGGGATACGTACTTGGTCGGTGAGTGAACGGATATCGTCCACGCCGTTGTTGGAGGCGGCGTCCAGCTCGTGGATGTTGTAGGAGCGTTGCTCGTTAAAGGTTTTACAACTTTCACACTCATTGCACGCTTCGAAATCCGCGGTCAGATTACTACAATTAATAGTCTTAGCAAAAATCCGTGCACAGGTGGTTTTGCCCACCCCCCGCGGTCCGCAAAAAAGGTAAGCATGAGCCAACTTATTGGTTTTAATGGCGTTTTTAAGGGTAGTAGTAAGCGCATCTTGTCCTACTACCGATTTAAATGTAGAAGGGCGATATTTGCGAGCCGAAACAACGAATGAATCCATCTGTGAAGTGTTTTTCAAAAATTTTACTTGGAATACAAAAGTAGTTTTTTTTATTGAAACGACAAAAATGGAAATTTAATCACAAATTTAGACCGCAACATAGTTACAATTAAATATAATTCGCTAAATTCGCTGACCGCGATGCAGTTTGAATTTATACACCTGCGATGCCAGAGGAAAACGGTTAAGCATGCCCCATCCCATCGGAAATGCCTAATAAGTGAGCAAATAACAACACAAGCCGACGTAAGCTCCGCCGACATGAAAAGAGCTTTCGGCAGCTCGTCGATAACTTCGCCCGCATAAAACACAAAAAAGTTGCACATTGCAAAGAAACAATCTATCTTGCAAACGCTAATAATCAAATTATTTATCTCTAAAATTTATAGCTATGGAAAAATGGGATAATTGCTTTTCAAGCAACGCACGGATGGGTATCCACGCGAACGGGATTGGTACCAAAAGAAGCGTTTCATTTTTGGTGTTACAGTGATTGTTCCGCCGCTGTTGTGTGTTTCGGCGTAAGGTGCATCAGATTTCCATGTAATGGTATTGTTTCCAAAAATATTTGACTGGAGTGAGCTACGCAATCTGCCCCTTCGCATCATAAGTGATCCGATGGTGTTAATTTTAGTAGGTTTCCATGCTGTGGTGAAAAATGCTTTTCACTCAAAATTGCGGTCGAACTCATCGTCTAATTCCACCTTAATATTTTTCACTAACTGATTAAATATTTGTTGAAAAGTTTGCATAATTCAAAAAATGCTTTGTATATTTGTACCGAATGAATTACCCATTTAAGATGCTGCCGCGGATTGTAGTTCCGCGAACCAGATTTTAGATGGGTTTTTCTATGTTAGTTAGGTACCTTGTGGCTGTCTGAAATGCTGTATAGGTTTATGCCCCTTCCTTTTTCTTCGTTGGCAATAATTCAACTTTTGTCTCCTTAACGCACGGATAAGTATCCGCGCCAGTGGGACATTTATCAGTAAAATAGCTTTATTCGTTTGCACGCTTTTTATCAATGGACTACCGGGGTGCGGCTATCCGCTATCACCGATTTCTTGGTAGAGCAATAAGATTGGGATGTGCAATTACCTTCAAAATTGCAACATCCATTTACTTTTTCTTTTTCTTCTTTTTGTGCTGTTCTTTTTTGATAATATCCTTTTTGATTTGTTCAATAACGATAGCTTTATCTTCTTTTGCCTTTGCAATTCTTGAAGCACGACGTGCTGCACGTTTTTGGTTGATTTTTTGTTTTAGAAACTGTACGTAAGGCTCTATGTACCGTTTGCGCTTGGATTCAATTAAGTCATCCATAGTGAGCATAATGGCAGATTCATACGTACCGCCAAAATTTTCGTCAATCATGGTTCCAAACATCCGCAGTGTGTCTGTCAGTCCGATATAAGCATTAAACATCGGGGGGATAGTGGTACCGATGAGACGTACGGTTTTTTGTAAAGCTTTGTAGTTGGCTGCTGCATTATTTTCAGTCAGCACCACGCTCGCTATCTTTTTGCTGTCTTCACTTACTGCAACCGGCACTTTGGGGTAAATCAGATTATCCGGGTCCGGACAGTGCAGATACATATATTCATAAAGTAATTCCCGAGCCAGCTGCGGATAGGTGTTGTATATATTTACTTTTCCGATGAAGTATTTCGATTTCTTTTCGGAATGTACCAGTGTGCCAAGTCCATCCCAGAGATTGTCCAGGGCAAAAAGACTTTTTGCTCCTTTTTCAGCGATTTGATAACCGGGTTGCACAAAGGCACGTCCAAGCTCTATGGAGTAGGGGAGGTAGTTTTTTATAAATTCATCGCTAAATGTGAAGAGGCTGCTCATCACAAAGTTAGGCTGCCCGTCTTCCAGAAATTCCACATCTTTGCCTGAGAGAAATCGGTATCCCCCTACAATCTCATCAGCATCAGGATCCCAGACAATCAGCTGCTTGAACGGTTTTTTTAAAAAATCAAACTCGTCGGTATCAATTTCTTTACCGGTACCGCCGCCCCAAGAGCGAAATGAAAGTTCACGAAGTCGTCCGATTTCGCGCATGATGTTAGGAGAATTGTGCGCATCTGTGATATAAATCTTATTGTTAGCTTTGTTTGTCGGACGTACAAAGATTTTTCTTGTAAGCTCTCTTTTTAAAAGCTCTCTATCAACAGGAGGTATAACTTCAATCATCCTTATCGTTTTATTAAATGTTGTTTTCGCAAAAATAACAATTTTTTTACAACTCAGTCTGTTTTTTTATGAAAAAGATGAGAATATGAGCAATATCGGTCTTTTTGACAGGAAAATATGCACAGATAAAATCAAAGTGTGCATAAAAAAAGCTCTTTTAATTTATGTATGCTAAAATTTTTATATATTCGCACTGTTTTTGAAATCGTTCATAATTGACTTTTAACTATTATAATGATTATCTATGAGAACATTTTTTGCATTTCTTTCTTTTATTGTAGTGTCAGCCATGGCGTTCGCAGATAATAATTTGTATGAAAAACGTGAGTTTCTGTATAAAGGTGACACGTTGAGATATCGTGTTCTTTTTCCTGAAAATTATGATAAAAACAGTTCGTACCCGTTGGTACTTTTTCTTCATGGAGCAGGTGAGCGAGGCAATGACAATGAAAAACAACTTACTCACGGCGCATCACTTTTTACGAGTGAAGATAATCGAAAATATTTTCCATCTATCGTTATATTTCCGCAATGTCCGGAGAATGAGTTTTGGATTGAAAGGGAAAAAACCGATTCGTGGAATATCGATTTTCCGGCAAAGCCTAAAATTACAAAGCCACTATTTTTGGTAAAAAAACTACTGGACAATTATCGAAAACATGAATCGGTAGATAAAAAGCGAATTTACATCATGGGGCTTTCCATGGGAGGTATGGGTACATTTGACATGATTTGCCGATATCCAAGGTATTTTGCGGCAGCAATACCTATATGTGGCGGAGTGAATACCGCTCGGTTGAAAAAAGTGAGAAAAATGCCCATCCGAATCTTTCACGGTGGTGCTGATAGAGTCGTTTCCAGGGAATATTCGCGCAATGCATACATTGAGCTGAAAGCGCAAGGCTCACAAAAAGTTGAGTATATCGAATTCCCCGGAGTAGGACACGACAGCTGGACAAAAGCATTTGCTTATCCCGATTATTTGGGTTGGCTCTTCTATCAATCCCGATAAAATAAAACAGATAAAAGTATTCCAAAATGCTAAAAATCCCCAAAAACCATCGGGTTACAATGTCAAAAATCATAAAAATAGGGACGGATGTCGCGTTGTCATTAATTTTTTGCTTACTTTTGCACTTTAAAATTATACTAAATTAAATAGAAAGATGGCAAAGCTAAAAGGTGCCGTAATTATCGATACTGAACGTTGCAAAGGTTGTAACTTGTGTGTAGTTGCTTGTCCGCAAGATGTTTTGATGTTGCATAGTGAAGCCAATGTAAAAGGTTACAACTACGCTTATATGGAAAATCCAGATGACTGTACAGGATGTTCTACTTGTGCGCTGGTTTGTCCGGATGCATGTATTACGGTTTACCGAGTAAAAGTGGAATCATAAAATTCGACTCTCGGCTCTTTTTCGAGAAGGATACCGAATTTTAACTTAGAATAATTAGAAACCAAATAAAATCAGCCTGATTGAATCATTTTTAGAAATTCTCTGAGGCTTTTGAAATATGGAACAAGAAGTAATTTTAATGAAAGGCAACGAAGCCGTTGCACATGCTGCAGTACGTGCGGGATGTGACGGATATTTCGGGTATCCCATTACTCCACAATCGGAAGTAATGGAGACGTTGATGGAATTGAAGCCGTGGGAGACAACCGGCATGGTGGTACTCCAAGCAGAAAGTGAAACGTCGTCTATCAACATGGTGTATGGTGGAGCCGGCTGCGGAAAGCGGGTTATGACTTCATCATCGAGTCCCGGAATAAGCCTTATGCTTGAAGGATTTTCTTACATTGCAGGCGCTGAACTTCCTTGCGTTATTATTGACGTGATGCGTGGGGGACCCGGACTTGGCACCATTCAGCCCAGCCAAGCCGATTATAATCAGATAGTAAAAGGTGGTGGTCACGGTGATTACAAAGTAATTACACTTGCCCCGGCTACCGTTCAAGAAATGGCAGATTTTACGGTTCTCGCGTTTGATTTAGCTTTTAAATACCGAATGATGGTGGTGGTGCTTGCTGACGGTGTGATTGGACAGATGATGGAAAAAGTGGTGCTTCCGCCGTTCCGCCCCAGATGGACTGATGAAGAAATAAGAGAGATGCACCCTTGGGCTACGCAGGGTAAAATGCCTGACCGAAAGGCAAATGTCATTAGTTCAATGGCACTTCTGGCTGAAGATATGGAAAAAATTAACCTTCGTCTTCAAGCTCGATACAGAGAAGTGGAGAAAAATGAAGTACGATACGAAGAAATTTTGTGTGAAGATGCAGAATACATTATTGTAGGATTTGGCATCAGCGCACGCATCGGGCAGAAAGCAGTAGAAATGGCTCGGGAAGAAGGTTTGAAAGTAGGACTGCTGCGCCCCATTACGCTCTATCCGTTCCCGACCAATGAAATAAAAAAACTGGCTGAGCAGGTGAAAGGCATGCTTACTGTGGAGCTAAGCGCAGGGCAAATGGTGGATGATGTGAGATTGGCAGTAAACGGTAAAGTTCCGGTAGAATTTTACGGACGTATGGGCGGTATTGTTCCGTCGCCTGATGATGTGCTGAACGTGCTGAAAGAAAAAGTGATAAAAAAATAATTATTCCAAGTCGAATTTCAAATTTCGGGCTTCGGTTATCAAACTTCAAATTTTAATATGACAACTCAAATTATAGATTCAAAAAATTTGGTTTATGAAAAACCAAAACTTCTGAATGACTTAAATATGCACTATTGCCCAGGATGCAGTCACGGAGCAGTTCATAGAGTTATTGCAGAGGTACTTGAAGAGATGAATATAGCTGAAAAAGCCATCGGCATCGCTCCGGTAGGTTGTGCGGTATTCGCATTCAAATACATAGACATTGATTGGCAGGAAGCCGCTCACGGACGCGCACCTGCTTTGGCTACGGCCATCAATCGCTTACTGCCCGAAAGCATGGTGTTTACCTATCAGGGTGACGGCGACTTGGCTGCTATCGGTACCGCCGAAACTATCCACGCCTGTAATCGTGGAGAAAATATTACCATCGTGTTTATCAATAACGGAATCTACGGAATGACCGGCGGACAAATGGCTCCGACCACACTGGTGGGAATGAAAACGGCTACGACTCCGTACGGACGCGACATTGATTTAAACGGCTATCCGCTGAATATTACCAAATTACTGGCTGAGCTTCCGGGGACGTGCTACGTTACACGACAATCGGTGCATAGCGCGGGGGGAGTACGGAAGACAAAAAAAGCCATTCGGAAGGCATTCCAAAACACATTGGATAAAAAAGGAACGTCCGTGGTAGAAGTGGTTTCGACCTGTAACTCAGGATGGAAAATGACTCCCGAAGCGTCGAACGATTGGATGGTGGAAAATATGTTTTCTGAGTATCCACTGGGTGATTTGAAAAATAGATAGTTAATAGTATAGTATGAAAGAAGAAATATTAATATCCGGCTTTGGTGGACAAGGTGTATTGTCCATGGGAAAAATATTGGTTTATTCAGGGTTAATGCAGGGTAAAGAAGTGAGCTGGCTCCCGTCTTACGGACCTGAGCAGCGCGGCGGGACAGCCAATGTGACGGTTATTCTCAGCGATGAAAAAATCAGTTCACCTATTTTGACTAAATACGATACGGTAATAGTACTTAACCAGCCTTCATTGGATAAATTTGAAAGTCGGGTGAAGCCGGGTGGTACATTAATTTTTGACAGCAATGGCTTTAAAAATTTCCCGACACGTACCGACATTAACATCTACAAAGTGGATGCTACCGAGCATGCCTGTAAATTCGATATGCTAAAAACCTTGAATATGATAATTTTGGGTGGTTTTTTGCAAATTCGCCCCATAGTAAAGATAGAAAATGTGCTGAAAGGACTGAAAAAATCATTGCCAAAGCGCCACCATCATCTTATTCCGATGAATGAAAAATCCATCTTAATCGGAATGGAAATTGTAGAAAAATACAATCCGTAAAGCGTAAAACGAGAAATTTGCCAAATACGATTTTGAAAAAGAATAACGGGTTACTACTCACAAAAGATAGAAACCCGTTTTTTATGCTGGAAGATGTTTTAATAAAGAATAGATACTTTTTGTCCCCTGCTAATTTTCCCTAAAATCATTTGAACATTCTAATCAAACAAATATTTCTTTGTATCTTTGAACGATTTTTGTTAAAAAACGAAATCTTTTAGGTGAACGTAAATTACATAAAATATTAATCTGAGCAATGAAAAAATTCCGACTTTTGAATAATATCTTCGGGTGGCTGGCATTTTTAGTGGCGGCAGTTACATACTTGATGACCATGGAACCCACAGCCAGTTTTTGGGATTGCGGAGAGTTTATTTCTACCGCTTACAAGTTTGACGTTGGACACCCGCCCGGGGCGCCGTTTTTCATGCTCACAGCCAAATTCTTCACCCTTTTTACCTCTGATGTAACAAAAGTAGCTATGATGGTTAATGCCATGTCGGCATTGGCAAGTGCTTTCACCATCTTATTTTTATTTTGGACCATTACGCACATTGCAAAAAGGATTTACGGGAAAAAGGATGATGAACTGAGTGTGGCAAACGTAATCGTTATCCTGGGTGCCGGAATGGTTGGAGCATTGGCTTACACCTTTTCAGATACATTCTGGTTCTCTGCCGTGGAAGCCGAAGTGTATGCCTATTCATCGCTATTTACAGCACTGGTGTTTTGGTTGATTCTAAAATGGGAAGAAAATGCCGACAACTCCGGCTCCGATCGTTGGTTGATTTTGATAGCTTATTTGATGGGACTTTCCATTGGAGTACACCTCCTTAATTTGCTGACTATTCCGGCTATTGTGTTGGTTTATTATTATAAAAAATATACACCGTCCGTCAAAGGCTTTATCTTGGCTTTGATTACCTCGATGGGTATCCTCGCTTTTGTTTTTTACGGCGTTATTCCGCAATTCGTAGATTGGGCAGCGCGCTTTGAATTGTTGTTTGTAAATAAGTTGGGAATGCGGTACAATTCCGGTTTGTTGTTTTATCTTCTTCTTGTTGCAGCATCGTTGGTTTGGGTTATTTTTGAAACTCATTCCAATAAGAACTACACGAGAATGATTATTGCTTATTTGTTGGCTATAGCTTTAACCGGAATTCCTTTTTTGGGTGGAAGCCTCGTGCTGGGTATCTTGATTCTGGCAATTATGGCTTGGTTTTTCTTTGGAAGAAAGAAAAAAATGGAAGCTCGCTGGCTTAACACAAGTGCACTGATGGTTGCCATGATGTTGATTGGTTATTCCTCTTATTCCGTGATTATGATTCGTTCCTTGGCACAACCCACCATGGATCAAAATTCACCCGACAATATTTTTTCACTAAAATACTACTTAAATCGTGAGCAGTATGGTGATCGTCCGTTGCTTTACGGTGGCGTGTACAGTGCTCCTCCAAAATTGAAAGTAGAAGGAAATACCTGTACTTACGATGCCGACAAATCGCCGCTTTATGCGCCGAAGCCGAAACACGACCCGTCTGAGAAAGACGAGTACATCATTGCCGGATACAAATACGATGCGAAGAAAGATGATAAATTTATGATGTTTTTTCCTCGTATGTACAGCTCGCAATCAATCCATGTTAATGCGTACAAGGATTGGGGAAATGTGAAAGGGAAAAAAATAAATTATGATTTCTGTGGAGAAAAACGTAGCGATATTAAGCCAACTTTTGCTGAAAACCTTCGATTCTTTATTAATTATCAAATTAATTTCATGTATTGGCGCTATTTTATGTGGAATTTCTCCGGCAGACAAAACGACATCCAAGGACACGGTGAAATTGAACACGGTAACTGGATTACCGGTATTAAATTTATCGACAATATGCTGGTGGGTGATCAAACACTGCTCCCTACCGAATTAAAGGAAAATAAAGGACGAAATACTTACTTTATGCTTCCGCTGTTGCTGGGATTGATAGGAATTTTCTACCAATTGAATACGGGGAAGAAAGGACTTCATACATTTTGGGTAGTGATGATGTTGTTTATCCTTACCGGTCTGGCAATCGTGGTTTATCTGAATCAGACCCCATACCAGCCACGTGAACGGGATTATGCTTATGCCGGATCGTTCTATGCGTTCAGCATCTGGATTGGATTGGGCGTGGTTGGGGTTGCGAAATTGATGAGCAAAATATTGCCGAAAAGATTAAGCGCGATGATTGCTGTAGTAGCTTGCCTTGGGGTTCCGGCGCTGATGGGCGCTCAAAATTGGGACGACCATGACCGAAGTGGACGAACTACAGCAAGGGATTTCGGACAGAATTACCTCAACTCAGTGGATAAGGATGCTATCCTATTCTCCAACGGAGATAATGACACATTCCCGCTTTGGTACAATCAAGAAGTGGAAGGCGTGCGTACCGACGTGCGTGTTTGTAACCTGAGTTATCTGCCCACGGATTGGTACATCGATCAAATGAAACGCGGTGCCTACGAGTCTGCTCCGCTGCCCATCTCTTGGGAAAAGAAAGATTATATCTCAGGCAGAAATGATGTTCTTCCAGTGCATGACCTGACCTCGGGAGAACCGTATAATATGAGTGATGCTTTTGAAATTATCAAGAGCGACGACCCTGATTTCAAGATTGACGGCGACGGATTCTTCCCGTCTCCCACCTTGTACTTACCTGTGAATGCCGATGAAGTGGTAAACTCGGGAACTGTTTCAGCTGAAAGAAAAGATGAAATTCTGTCGCAAATTACTTTCGATTTGCCTCGAAATGTATTCAAAGGAGAATCAATGGTGATGGAAATGATTAAGGAGAATAAATGGCAACGCCCGATGTACATGTGCGTTACGGTCGGTGAAGAGTTTTATCCGTCAAGCCTGAATAAGTATTTTGAGCGAACCGGACTGGCGATGCAAATAGTGCCTGTAGCGCAGCGAGACAGCAACCGCGTGAACGTGAACACAGAAAAAATGTATGAAAACATGATGACCAAGTTCAAGTTCGGCGGCATTGAAAATCCGAAAGTGTATTTGGATGACAATATCATGCGGATGTGCAAAACCCATCGAATAGCATTTTCGTATCTTGTGGAAGCTCTTATCAATGAAGGCGATACCGTGCGAGCAAAAGAAGTGTTAAATTACGCAGAAAAGGTAATCCCGGCGGAGACTGTTCCTTATGATTTCAGTTCTAATATTATGGCAGTATTTGCTTATCAATTAGGGATGAAGGAGCAAGGTGATAAGATTTTGGACCAAGTGGCTAATAGAAGTGTGGAATACCTAAAATGGTACGCCAGCTTAAAACCTTCTCAACAAAGCATATCAAGTAGGGCTATCGGTCACGAAATGGCAGTACTCAATCAAGTTCTTCAATTTAGTAGCCAATTCGAAGCTAAAAATATCTTTGATAAATATTTAAAAGATTTTGATACCTTTGTTAAAAGATTTAACATGAGATAAAGACCGAGCAGATGCGTCAAATACCTGTTTTTGTGAAAAAAATATGGAGGACTCTCGTTTGGCGGATTAATCCGAAAGAGAAAGCGGTGTATCTTACTTTTGACGATGGACCCAACGCGGCGGTTACTCCCCAAGTACTCGCTATTTTGGATGAATACAAGGTAAAAGCGACTTTTTTTTGCAAAGGCGAAAATGTGAGAAAATATCCGAATCTGTTTGAAGAAATAAAGCAGCGGGGACATTCTGTCGGTAATCACACATTCAATCATTTAAAAGGGTTTAATAACAGCGTTGAAGATTATATAAAAAATGTTCAGAAAGCTGATGAATACATTCAAAGTAAGCTTTTCAGACCTCCTTACGGCAAAATAAAACCCAGACAAATACGGGCGCTGAAAAACGATTACAAAATCATCATGTGGGATTTCATCACGTATGATTTTGACTTGAAAGTAACACCTGATGAAATCCTTAAAGAAGTAAAAAAGCGAAGCAGAAACGGTTCGATAGTCGTTTTTCACGATTCTTTGAAAGCTGAAAAAAACATGTTAGCAGCTCTGCCTGAAGCCTTGAAGTATTGGAAACAAGAAGGATATAAGATATGTAGTTTGGTTGCATAGATAGTTGAATAGTTGACTCGCGTTAACCATTTAACTATTTAATCCATTAATTGATCCACACCATGAAAGAATCTATACTACATTATGTTTGGCAGTTTCGGTTGTTCTCGATGCAAGAATTGAAAACTACGGACGGACAACCGGTTGAAGTAATTGATGTAGGAAAACCAAATACAGATGCCGGTCCCGATTTTTTCAATGCAAAGGTGAAAATCGGAGATATGCATTGGGCAGGCAATGTTGAAATTCACAACTTAAGTTCGGATTGGAGAAAACATCGGCATGAAAAAGACAAAGCTTACGATAATGTTATTTTGCATGTGGTGTATAAAGCAGATGATGAAGTTTACAGAAGTAGTGGTGAAGCAATTCCACAGTTGGAATTAGAAGTTCCGAAATCGATTCAACAAAATTATGACGCGCTTATTGCTGCAAAGAGTTGGATACCTTGCGAAGATAAAATAGGTTCTATTCAACCGTTTTTGATGAGCAGTTGGAAAAATTACCTTTTATTAGAACGCCTTGAAAGGAAAACATTGGAGATAGAAAATCTTCTTGAACAGACAAACAACCATTGGGAAGCAGCATTTTATGTTTCATTAGCAAGGAGTTTTGGATTTGGGACAAACAGTCAGGCGTTTGAAAGGCTTGCAAAATCATTGCCTGTCGATATTCTGGCAAAGAACAAGGATGATTTGTTTTTATTAGAAACGCTTTTGTTTGGACAAGCAGGATTTTTGGAAGATGATCCGAAAGATGATTATCAAGCGTCTTTGAAAAAGGAGTTTCTTTTTATGCGAAAAAAATATCAACTGACACCGATTGATGCATCAAATTGGAAACTTCTTCGCCTTCGACCAGATAATTTTCCGCACATCCGCTTGGCTCAGTTTGCTTCTTTGGTTCATCATTCTACCAAATTGTTTTCAAAAATTCTTTCAACAGAAAAAATTAAAGATTTAAGAAAATTATTTGTTTTCGATGTCTCGGAATATTGGCAGAGTCACTATTTGTTTGGTACAGGAAGTCCAGTTTCTAAAAAACGAATGGGCGAAAAATCTATTGATATATTGCTTATCAACACAGTTGTCCCTTTTCTTTTTACTCACGCAAAGAAATTAGGCGGAAATTTAGAAAGGGCAGTGGAATTATTAGAAAAAATTCCGGCAGAAAATAATTCAATTATCAAAAAATGGAGTCAATTAGGTTTTCCGAGTGAAAATGCGTTTGATTCGCAGGCTTACTTGCAGCTAAAAAAGAATTATTGTGATGAGAAGAAGTGTCTGCGATGTAGGGTAGGGCATAAGTTGCTCAGCGAAGTCAAGTAAAACATTGTTGATTTTTTTAAAATCCACGAGAGCTCTGAACTCTATTTATAATAAAATGAAAAAAATCTTTCAACTAAAAAATATTATCGGAGTAGTTTTCACAATTCTTGTGCTCTATTCTTGTGCCAATCGCGGAATGGGACCGCAAGGGGGACCCAAAGATGAAGTGCCCCCTAAAATGGTGAGATCTACACCTGCAGACAAGTCGGTTAATGTTTCAAAAAATCGATTAGAATTGGAGTTTGATGAGAATGTCAATTTGAAAGATATTGCTTCAAATGTGATTATATCTCCCCCCCAGTGCACCAATCCTGATATTAGATCGTATGGGAAAAAGGTGATTGTTGAATTCAAAGATACGTTGCAAGAAAACACCACTTATTCAATAGACTTTGGCGATGCTGTTGTGGATAATAACGAAGGAAATATCCTAAAAGATTTTGTTTTCTCATTTGCCACAGGGAATGTAATCGATACGATGCAAATATCAGGTGTTCTGCTTAATGCCGAAGATTTGAATCCGATGAAGGGCATCATGGTAGGTATTCATAGTGATTTAAGTGATTCTGCTTTGGTGACAAAGCCTTTCAGCCGTGTAACCCGCTCCGGAGATGAAGGAAAATTCACCATTTACAACGTGAAGGATAGCAAATACCGAGTTTATGCGCTTGGCGATTTGAACCGCGACTATATTTTTCAGAAAGGAGAAGGATGTGCATTTGTTGAAACTGTTTTTGAGACAGGAATGGAAGATTACGTTCGGCAAGATACCGTTTGGAAAGACAGTGTAACTGTTGACACAATACTCTCAGTCAATGCAATTCGTTATCTACCCAATGATGTAGTGCTGAAGTATTTTAAAGACGATTTCAAAAGACAGTATTTGACAAAAACAGAACGGACAGAACCACACAAACTACATATCCTTTTCAATACTCGAAATGAAAATGTGCCTGAAATGCGTCCGTTAAATGTGAATTGGGATGGAAAAATGCTACTTCAAAAAAATGAAACGCTTGACACATTGACTATTTGGCTCACCGATTCTTTACTAATCAAAAAAGATACGATTTCTGTGGAAATGAAGTACATGAAGACGGATTCCGTTCTCAAATTACAACCTGAAACAGATACGATAAATTTCTTTATGCGAAAAGCTACCAAGCGTAGCCAGCAACAAATCCCGACCACAAAAAAGAAAGAATTTTTGCAGATTACAAATAACGTTTCGTCAAATTTTGATGTTTTTAATCCTATAAATATCACTTTCAAAACACCCATTAAAAGTTATGACCACTCAAAAATTCATTTAAGTCAGGTAGTTGATACTGTGTTAGTTCCTGTTGATTTCAAATTTGAGAAAAAAGATTCTATAGGGATGAATTATGTCATTAGACACGACTGGACACCTGAAGTAGCTTACCAACTTTTGATAGATTCAGCAGCTTTTGTCGATATTTATAATCTTCATAATGACAAATTGAAAGCCGAAATGAAAATTAAGTCTCTAGAAGAGTATTCCAGTTTATCTTTAGTGCTTGAAAAGTATGATCCAAGAGCAGTTTTACAAATCGTAACAACAGATGATAAAGTGATAAGAACCGTGCCTGCACAACAGCCGAGCACTAAAATTCAACACTTACCACCTGATGATTATTATGTCCGTTTGTTTTTAGATGACAATAAAAATGGTAAGTGGGATACGGGAAGTATACTTGAAAAAAGACAACCGGAAGAAGTTTTTTATTACTCTAAAAAACTGACGCTGATTAAAAACTGGGAGTTTGAAGAGACATGGGATCACACGGCTGTTCCATTGTTGAATCAAAAACCTGAAGAACTGAAAAAAACTATCGACCCTGCTAAAAAATAACTTTTCGAAGCTGAATTGTTTTGTCAAAACGAGATTGGATAGCAAAAAATATTTCTTTCTCATTTAAACTTTTTCATTTCCTACAAGTCAAAAAAGTGTTATTGATTAACAATTTACTAACTTAACTTTTTAAAAAATGAAAAAACTTGGATTTCTGATTTTAGCCGTGATATTTGCATTTAATATCAATGCACAAAATGCAAATCGCGGACAACGACAAGGACGCAATTTTGCGCCACGTAATTTCACAGCACAAGACCGTGCTGATAGAATGGCAAAAGATTTGGATTTGAATGAAGTGCAAAAAGAAAAGGTGGCTGAACTGTTTGAAAAACAAGATTCGTTAAGAGCTAAAAGACGTGCTGAATTTCAACGAGACCGAGAAGAAAGGAAAAAAGCTGCTCAGTCTAAACGTGAAAAGAACAGATTAAGAGCTGAAAAAGAAAGAATTGCACGAGATGCAGAACTTGAGTCTATTATCGGGAAAGAGAAAATGGAGCAGTACAAAAAATTGCGTGAAGAGCGTATGCAGCGCATGAAAGGAAACAGAAGTAATCGTAGTAGGAACAATTAGTTTAGCTTTTAAGGTGCCAATGTAGAATTTATTGTATGATTCAAGCATTTTATGCAAAAACGGTTTGCAATTATTGTAAGCCGTTTTTTGTTGTCGAAAAGTTACTTTGATGTTGTCGCATTTTTTTGATAAAAAAACAGGACGTTGCTTAAAACGCCCTGCTTTAGAAGTTGAAATTATTAGAGATGATTAATTGCTTTTTACTTTTCTTTCAATGTAGGCTATAGCTTCACCTTTTCGAACCATCTGACCTTGCTTTTTCTCGATGGCAATGATGTTTCCGTCGCAGAAGCTTCCAATGGTTTCGATACCGTATTTGGTTTCAATGTTACAGACGGTTTCATATTCTTCTACAAACTTTCCGTGTATCGGTGGCATAGACACTTCGTTAAAGGCAAGTTCCCAGATAACCCGTCCGGTGTAAGGCGATACGATTGGTTCTGCATTTGGATATTTCAATGCACGAAGGTCGGGTACTTCCACATTTCCGTTTGCATACTTTGCTTTTATGGCAGCATCCAACTCTTTATTGAAGCGCTCTTTCGCGGCACCGGATTTGTAGTCGCGGTACTGTTTCTCGTGCATGGCAAACTCAAACAGTTCTTCGTCATCCTGTCCACGCTCCCAACCATTTTCTTCCATCTCTTTGATAAATCGGGGCAGTTCGTCCGGATAGTTGTCTTGCGGATTTCCTTCAAAAAACTCATAGCCGTTTTTCTTCGCCAGTTCAATGATTTCAGGGGCCAGCGTTCCGGGAAGTTTTCCGGCTTTGCCGAGAATCATATCCCACGAATTTTTATCAATCATGCTCCAGCGCGGTTGTCCTTTCTCCATAAACATCACATTCATTAAGGCGATGTTTTTCACGTATTGGCTGAAAGGTGTTACTAGCGGTGGGTTCCCGAGTTTGGGCCAAATGTATTCAACTTCATCAAAAAGCTTCACGAGCAATTCATCTTGCGAAAGTTCAGGTTTATTTTCTTTTTTCAAAAATGAATTGATGTTTTCATGAACGCCTTTCAAATCTGCCATAAGTGATCCCATCATTCCGCCCGGTAGCCCACACCCTACAAGCAGAGAAGTCATTTTGCTGTTTCGTTCGTTGATAAAATAACCGAGAAAATCGTCCATAAAGCTTTGACTGAGCCTTCGTGCTTCCATATAAGCATTCATGTTGATTTCAGCCACTTTGAATCCGGCGTCTTTCAGCATAGCTTGAATGGTAATCACGTCCGGATGCACCATTCCCCACGATAGCGGCTCCATCGCCACGTCGAGATAATCAACACCGGCTTTTGCCACTTCCAGCATGGATGCTACAGAAAAACCGGGTCCGGTGTGTCCGTGATATTGAACAGGAATATCCGGATGCGCAGTTTTGATGGCTTTCACAATTTTGCCGAGCATAATAGGGCGTCCGATTCCTGCCATATCTTTCAGGCAAATCTCGTCAGCACCTTCGGCTATCAGCTGTTCAGCCATGTTTATGTAGTATTCAGCAGTGTGAACTTTGGAGTAAGTGATGCACATGGCGGCTTGGGCAATCATTCCGGCAGCTTTTGCGTAGCGAATGGACGGAGCAATGTTGCGTACATCGTTCAGTCCGCAGAAAATACGTGTAATGTCTACACCTTGGGCCTTTTTCACCTTGTACATCAGTTGGCGTACGTCGCTCGGCACAGGATTCATCCGAAGTGCGTTCAGTCCGCGGTCGAGCATATGAGTTTGAATGCCGGCTTTGTTGAAAAAACTTGTAAATCGACGCACTGAAGGGTTAGGATTTTCTCCGTAAAGCAGATTAACCTGCTCGGCAGCGCCACCGTTTGTTTCTACTCGGGCAAAACATCCCATGTCGATAATTACGGGAGCGATTTTTTCCAATTGGTCAATGCGAGGTACATATTTCCCACTTGCCTGCCACATATCGCGATAAACTAAACTGAATTTGATTTCTTTCATAAGGTTTTCGAATAAAAATAGTAAGTAACTTATGGTTTTAAAATAAATTATTAATCTGTAAATAGATACGAAATGTCATTAAAATATACTTATTTTCGTTTCAACATGCAAAGGTCGGAAGTTTTTTTGGAACAATCAAGTATGATTAAAGAAAAATTTCATTAATTGTTTTGTAAGTTCAATTAGTAAATTCAACACAAAGTAAAAGCATTTAACCAGGAACAAAGGTACACAATTTCTGTGTTACTTAAGCGAGGCTATAACCAAAGTTTTATTGCCAAGATAAATAGAAGGACAGATCAGTAATCTCACGTGAAATCAAACGAAATAGCTCTGATAAACGGAGTGTTTACAGTTACAAAACAGCCAAAGGAAATCCGATTTTCGTAAACAGCGTTTCCATTGAAGACGTACCTTTACAAGGCAAAAATGAGAATTTATCGAAGAGCACTTAAAGAAAAAGTGGTCGCCTGAGCAAATAGTTAGCTATTGCAAGAAAAATAACATAGGGAAACATGTACCAAAAAAAGAATCTTTGTAGAAATATAATAAGTAGAACATCAAATAAGTACAATGTGAATTGAACAAAAGTCCAAGAAAAAACTAAATTTTGCCCCAAAAAAGATATTTTTTGCATCTTTGCGTAATAAATAATGTTGCATTTAGTACTTGAATCTACTCCACATCAAAATAAATGTTTTTTTCGGTTTCAGTGTCTAAAAAAATGCTAAATTTGAAAAGCGGAATCAGTTAAGGCACGTGATTTGTCTTTGCATGGATAACGCTTATTATTTAGAACATTAATTAAACTATTATGAAAACTAACTTAAAAGTATTATTAGCTACATTGTTGACGGTTTTTGCGCTTAGCTTCTCTTCTTGCAGCAAAGACCCGGCAGATGTGGATTTATTTGTTGGCAAATACAAAGGTTTTGTATCTTATGCAAAAGGGATTGAAATAAAGACAAATCCCGAAGGATCCGTTACTGTTACGAAAGTAGGCAATACATACAGTTTCTTTTTTTCAGATGCTATTCCAAACATCACAGGCGTAAAGTTTGAAAAGAAAGACTCCAACACTTACGTTTCCATAGGTAGTGGCTTGACAGGAATAACTATCACCGGCGATAAACTTGACATGACAGTCATGAAAGATGGTGCTGTGTGGAAAGCAAATTGCACGAGATGATGAATTTATTTCGTTAATCAGGGCATCCGGCATTGAAGTGGATGCCTTTTTTTTGCAATTTACCGATGCTTTTGAGAATCAAAATAAATAACAGACACATTACACAAAATGCGTGCGTTCATGAAAAAAGTACCGACCACTTGGGATGAAACGCTCTTCGTTGAAGGATATCCCGGAGATTACGTGGTATTGGCGCGCAGAAAAGGAAATAATTGGTATATAGCAGGAATTAATGCAGAGAAAAAACCTAAAAAATTGAAATTGACCCTTCCCATGTTGGGTGGAAAAATTCCTTTGCTTTACAACACGAATAAAGCGAATGAACCGATAATGCAGGTGATGTATGTGAACAAGAAAGGAAAAGTGTTTGTAACGATGCAGCCTGAAAGTGGATTTGTGATAGTGCTTTAATGTTTTGATGTTTTGAAAAGGATTTGAAGTAGTAAACGGTAAATTTGTTACAGCTAATTTTTAAATCAGTGAAACAACACAAAATAAATTGATTATGGTTTCTTTGAATTACAGGATATTTATAGTATCTTTGCAATCCAAAAAATACGGGATGTAGCGCAGTCCGGTAGCGCACACGTCTGGGGGGCGTGTGGTCGCAGGTTCAAATCCTGTCATCCCGACATTGAATATCAAGGGTTTACATAGATGTGTAAACCCTTTTTATTTGTGTGTTTACACAATAGTTGGCACAAAAATCACAAGATATTATTTTTGATTTAGAGATTTTTTGATTATTTTTACCGTGAAATTTTGAAAACGAAGACTCACTGTGTTTTTTAGTTTTTATCGCTGATAAATTATTATTTAAATAACAACAATAAAAACATCAAATTATGGAAAATGAATTGAAAATTAAAGTAGTAAAAGGTGGACCTTATGTAGTATCTGGGGAGTTTAAAATGATTCTACCGACGAAAGAAGAAAAAATGATGAGTGGAAATACTTTTTTCTGCCGTTGCGGCAAGAGCAAAAACAAACCGTTCTGCGACGGAGCTCATAAGGGAACAAATTTTGATGAAGAATAAATCATCTGAATTGAAATAAAAATGGCTGACAATCACTCGTCAGCCATTTTTATTATCCTATATTTTGCAATTTATTCTTCATCAGCTGATAAAAATGCTTTATAAACCCATCCTGCACACATGGCACCTGCTATCGGAACAAGGATGAACAACCAAAGCTGTCCGATGTAACCACCACCTGCAAAAATAGCTTGTGAAATACTACGAGCCGGGTTTACCGATGTGTTCGTTACCGGGATACTAATCAAGTGGATAAGCGTCAAAGTCAAACCAATTGCCAAGCCTGCAAATCCTTTTGGAGCACGCTCGTCAGTGGCACCCATAATAACGATAAGAAACATAAATGTCAGTACAAATTCAGCTACTACAGCAGCCAATACGCCGTATCCGTGTGGTGAAAGGTCGCCGTATCCGTTAGCCGCAAATGCACCCGCTTGCGAGTTGTCAATGCCAAAACCGGGAGCACCGGAAGCTATTACATAAATTACTGCCGCTGCTAAAATAGCGCCTAAAATTTGAGAAATAATGTAGGGTAATACGGTTTTACTTTCTGTTCTGCCGCCGGCAAGGAGTCCGAGCGTAACAGCAGGATTGAAATGTGCACCTGAAATATGACCAAGTCCATAAACACCTACTAAAACAGTAAGACCAAACGCCAATGCAACACCGGCGTAAGCGATGCCTAAATCTGGAATACCGGCAGCCAATACAGCGCTACCACATCCACCAAGCACTAATCCGAATGTTCCGATAAATTCTGCTAAGTTCTTTTTCATAAATAATAATGTTAAAATTCTACCTACTCGTAAGGCTTTTCGGTGTCCGCCATGAATTTATTTTCTGCAATTTTAAACTTCCAGTTCTCAAAAGTATAAAAAAATCATAAAACCGTGATAGACTTTAACAAATTTTGAGTCAAATATTGCTATAGTATAGCTTTTTGGTGTTAATTGTAAAGTAAAGATTACAAATTTCTAATAAATCTAAATTACAAACCATTCAATAATTTAACTGCTTATTAATTTAAAAATCGTATCTTTGCACTTGATTTCTAAAATTTTGAATTTATCTGACTTCCAACAAATTTACGCCCGTCATCCGCAGGTAGGGGCTGTGGCGCTCTGGGCTGCTTCACACGAATCGAGTCTGAAAATCAGCGGTTTGTGTGGTTCTTCCTTAGCATTGGTGGCAGCTTCCGTGTATCAAAAAGTGAATAAAACACAGGTTTTTATTCTCAACAATGCCGATGAAGCCGCTTATTTCTACAACGATTTGCGTCAGATACTCTCTGATGAAAAAGTCCTTTTCTTCCCTTCTTCCTATAAAAAAACAATTCGGCTTTCGCAACTCGATAGCTCGAATGAAATCCTTCGCACGGAAGCGCTTAATCGGTTGTCAAACAGCGAAAAACCTATCTTTTTAGTAAGTTATCCCGAGGCGATGACGCAAAAAGTGGTTTCTGCCGATGGGGTTAAAAGTAAAACGCTGAAAATCAAAGTTGGGGAAAGTGTAGGAATTGATTATTTATCAAAAGTGCTTAATGAGTACGGTTTCCGACGTGTCGACTTTGTATATGAACCGGGACAGTATTCCATCCGAGGGGGGATTGTTGATGTGTTCTCATTTTCCTTTGAAATGCCTTTTCGTTTGGATTTTTTTGGAGACGAAGTGGATAGTATTCGTATATTTGATATTGAAACTCAATTATCTAAGCAGAAAAAAGAGCGTATTGAAATAGTTCCTGACCTTCATAAAGGGGATAAATCCACAAAGTTGGTTCCTTTCCCTGAATTTGCACCAAAAGATGCTTGGCTTCACTTTACCGACCCTATTTTTGTGAAAGATAGGATTAATCAATTTTACGATGAAGCCCTTGTAAAGGCTAATTCCGATGACCGAAAAGTGCCAGACTTACATCGTACACACATCACGGGAAATGAATTTTTGCAACTTATCAAAGAATTTCGAAAAATAGAGTGGAGTAATAAATCGCATTTCAAAGCATCTCAAACGGTGCATTTCAACACGTCGCCACAGCCGGTATTTCAGAAAAACTTTGATTTGATAACCGAAAATCTGAAAAAGTATATTTCCGAAGGATATAAACTGTATATTTTTAGCGATAGCGTGAAGCAAACCGACCGCATTAAAGCAATTTTTACCGATAGAAACGATAAGATCTCGTTTCAACCGGTGCTGAATACCATTCATGAAGGTTTCGTGGATAATGATTTATCGTTAGTTTGCTATACAGATCATCAGATTTTTGACCGTTTCCATAAATACAGACTTAAAACCGACCGAACACGCCAAGGGAAAGTACTTATGACATTGAAGGAGCTAAATCAACTTCAAACAGGTGATTATGTGGTACATGTAGATCATGGAGTGGGGAAATTTGGTGGATTGGTACGTACGGATATGAATGGGAAATTGCAGGAAATGGTAAAATTGATTTACAGAGACGATGATATTATTTTTGTAAGCATCCATTCCTTGCATCGGATTTCAAAATACAAAGGGAAAGAAGGTGAAGCGCCCCGCATTAATAAGCTTGGTTCGGGCGCGTGGGAGCGTTTGAAGAAGCGTACCAAGTCCAAAGTGAAAGATATTGCACGTGATTTGATAAAACTTTATGCCAAGCGAAAAACTGAAAAAGGGTACCAATATTCACCCGACAGCTACTTGCAAAATGAGCTTGAAGCTTCGTTTATTTATGAAGATACCCCCGACCAAATAAAAGCTACTGCAGACATCAAGCAAGACATGGAAGATGATATGCCAATGGACCGTTTGGTGTGTGGCGATGTAGGTTTTGGAAAAACGGAAATAGCAATTCGAGCGGCTTTCAAAGCGGTAGCAGACAGTAAGCAAGTGGCTGTTTTAGTGCCGACTACGGTACTTGCAATGCAGCATTACAACACATTCAGTGAGCGGTTGAGAGATTTTCCGTGTACGGTTTCTTACATCAGTCGAGCAAAATCGTCCAAGCAAAGCAAAGAAACACTCGAAAAGCTTAAAAAGGGTGAAATCGACATCATCATCGGAACCCATAAATTGGTGGGCAAATCAGTGAAATTCAAAGATTTAGGATTGCTTATCATCGATGAAGAGCAGAAATTTGGTGTTTCCGTCAAAGAAAAGCTGAAAAAATTAAAAGTAAACGTTGATACGCTGACACTCACGGCTACGCCCATTCCCAGGACGTTGCAATTTTCGTTGCTCGGAGCACGCGATTTGTCAATCATTAATACGCCGCCACCCAACCGCTATCCCGTTCAGACTGAACTTCACGTCTTTGATGAAGAAATAATACGCGATGCCATTGAATTGGAAATGAGCCGAAACGGGCAGATTTTCTTTGTCAATAACCGCATTCAAAATATTTATATGATTGAAGCGATGATTAAACGACTGATTCCGGGATGCCGTGTTGCTGTTGGACATGGACAAATGCCAGCAAAAGACTTGGAAGAAGTAATCATGGATTTCATTGATTATGAGTACGATGTGTTGGTTGCTACGACGATAATTGAGAGTGGCATTGATATTCCCAATGTAAACACAATAATAATCAACAGTGCGCATCGGTTTGGGCTAAGTGATTTGCACCAATTACGGGGCAGGGTAGGACGCAGCAACCGAAAAGCTTACTGCTACCTGCTTTCACCCGAAATGAGTCTGCTCACACCTGATGCTCGTCGGCGATTGCAGGCGATAGAAACTTTTTCTGAACTGGGAAGTGGGTTTAACATTGCCATGCAAGATTTGGATATTCGTGGTGCCGGAAATATGCTGGGTGCCGAGCAAAGTGGATTTATCGTTGATTTGGGCTATGAAACTTACCAGCGAATTCTGAATGAGGCTGTTCATGAGTTGAAAGAGGAAGAGTTTGCTGAACTTTTTGCCGAAGAGCGTGCCAAAAAACGACAAGTAGTATATGTTGCTGATTGCCAGATTGATACAGATTTAGAAGTCATGTTTCCCGATGAATATATCGAAAATACATCGGAGCGTATTTCGCTTTATCGTGAATTAGATAGTATAGAAAATGAATCGGAACTGGTTGATTTTCAAAAAAACATAGAAGACCGTTTTGGTAAGATGCCGAAAAAAAGTTTAACATTGCTTTTGGTGGTTCGGTTGCGTTGGCTGGCAATGCGATTCGGGATTGAAAAGCTGGTGTTGAAAAATGGACAGATGCTCGCATTTCTTGTATCCAATCATCAATCGCCTTATTATCAGTCGGATGAATTTGGTCGGCTCTTGCAATATATGACTAATAATCCCCGAAAGACTAAATTACGTGAAAATAACGGTAAACGCTCGGTTGTGTTTATGAACATAAAATCGGTAGAAGAGGCTTGGAATGTGATGGAAAATATTTAAAACTTCACTGCCCATTCCATGCCAAAAAATGGAATTATTTCTTGAATATTCACTTTGTTTGGTGCATAAAATAAAGTTTATAAGTCCCTTTTCATTTGTGGATTTTATGCTGTTTTAAAATAGCTTTTATTCTTACAAAAAGAAAAAAAATTGTAACTTTGCACAAATTTGTGATTTCGTAATTATAATCAGATTAAATAAATGTATTTTAAGTCGTTTCGATTCGTTTTTGAGAACGAAATATTTTTTCAAAGAATGGGGAAATCCACTATTTTTTATTTAAAACGACTTTTTCTTTTTGTAAATCGGAAAAAAGACTAATGAACAGTTCTGTTTTTCCGATTTTTTGTACATAAAAATTAGAATTATATAACACATATTGAATGGACAAATCTATCAAAAAAGTAATTTTACTAGGTTCCGGTGCGTTAAAAATCGGACAGGCAGGAGAATTTGATTATTCCGGATCGCAAGCGCTGAAAGCAATGCGTGAGGAAGGTATTGAAACGGTGCTAATCAATCCCAATATCGCAACTGTCCAGACTTCTGAAGGAGTGGCTGATAAGGTTTATTTTCTGCCAATCACCCCATTTTTCGTGGAAAAAGTAATCGAAAAAGAAAAGCCTGATGGAATTTTATTGGCATTTGGTGGGCAGACTGCTTTGAATTGCGGCGCTGAACTGTATCAAAATGGCGTACTGGCAAAGCACAACGTGGAAGTACTCGGTACATCCGTAGAGGCGATTATGATTACGGAAGATCGAGATTTGTTCGTAAAAAAACTGAGTGAAATAGATGCAAAAACACCGCTTTCATATGCTGTGGAAAACTTGGAAGATGCGCTAAAAGCAGTACGTGAAATTGGTTTTCCCGTGATGGTGCGCTCGGCGTATGCACTTGGAGGATTAGGTTCGGGGATTTGTGAAAATGAAAAAGGTTTTATTGAGCTGTGTAAGAGTGCTTTATCTTTTTCTAGCCAAATTTTGGTGGAAGAAAGCCTGAAAGGTTGGAAAGAAATAGAATTTGAAGTAATTCGCGATAAAAACGATCATTGCTTTACCGTTGTGCCGATGGAAAATTTTGATCCGCTAGGCATTCATACCGGCGAAAGCATTGTTGTTGCACCTATTATTACTCTTTCAAAAGAACAGGTCGCATTTTTGGAAGATGTAGCACGCCGGGTTGTGCGGCACATTGGAATTGTGGGTGAATGCAATATTCAATACGCCTTTAATGCCGAAACCAACGACTATCGCATTATTGAAATCAACGCCCGATTGAGTCGCTCGTCCGCACTTGCTTCCAAGGCATCCGGTTATCCGCTTGCATTTGTGGCTACCAAGCTGGCACTGGGATATACGCTCGACCAAATCGGTGAAATGGATACGCCCAACTCAGCTTATGTTGCGCCGAAGATAGATTACATGATTGTAAAAATTCCCCGTTGGGATTTGACGAAATTTGCCGGTGTAAGTCGTACTATTGGCTCGTCGATGAAGTCGGTCGGAGAAATTATGTCTATCGGGCAATCTTTTGAAGAAATTATTCAGAAAGGTCTGCGGATGATTGGGCAAGGAATGCACGGCTTTGTAGGTAATCGGGGAATGACTTTTGAAAATGTGGAAGAAGCACTTGCTAATCCAACCGATTTACGCATATTTGCTATTGCCGATGCTTTTGAGAAGGGATTTTCGGTAGAAAGGATTGCAGAGCTGACAAAAATTGACAAATGGTTTCTCAAAAAATTAGAAAACATCTTTAATTACAGCCGAATTCTTTCTTCGTATAACAAAATAGAAGAACTACCAAACGATGTCCTTGAAGAAGCGAAACGACTTGGTTTTAGCGATTTTCAAATTGCCCGTTTCGTGGAAAATCCACAAGGAACACTAGAAAAAGAATTGCTTCGAGTTAGAGCACACCGCAATTCGCTTAATATCAAACCGATTGTACGTCGAATCAATACCGTAGCATCTGAAAATCCAGAAAAAACGAATTATCTATATTTGACATACGGTGCCAAAGATGCTTTCACACCAACAAAATCTGATGTAGAAACTGTGGTTGTACTCGGTTCAGGTGCCTATCGGATTGGCTCTTCCGTTGAGTTTGATTGGTGTTCTGTAAATGCGGTGCAAACAGCCCGTAAATTGGGTTATCAGTCTGTAATGATAAATTACAATCCCGAAACGGTTTCGACCGATTACGATATGTGCGACCGATTGTATTTTGATGAGCTGACTTTTGAGAGAGTAATGGATGTGATTGACATCGAGATGCCTAAGGGTGTAATTGTTTCAGTCGGCGGACAAATACCTAATAATTTGGCCATCAAACTACACCGACAGAACGTGAAGATTCTGGGAACTTCGGCTTCTGACATCGATCGAGCTGAAAATCGTCATAAGTTTTCAGCCATGCTTGATCGCCTTGGCATTGACCAACCAAGTTGGAAGGAGCTGACCAGTTTTGATGAAATTGATGTTTTCGTTGAAGAAGTAGGATTCCCTGTGCTGATAAGACCTTCATATGTGCTTTCGGGTGCGGCGATGAACGTGTGCTACGACAAAGAGCAAATGCATGAATTCTTACAAATGGCTGCAAATGTTTCCAAAGAATTTCCGGTGGTTGTTTCATCTTTCTTGCGAAATGCAAAAGAAATTGAATTTGACGCTGTAGCAAAAAACGGCGAAGTAGTAGAATATGCCATTTCTGAGCACGTAGAATTTGCAGGAGTTCATTCGGGTGATGCTACTTTGGTTTTTCCGGCACAAAAAATTTACTTTGAAACGATGCGACGCATCAAAAAAATCTCGAAACAAATAGCTAAAGAGTTGAATATTAGTGGCCCGTTTAATATTCAGTATCTTGCAAAAAATAATGATATTAAAGTAATCGAATGCAATTTGCGTGCATCGCGTTCGTTCCCGTTTGTCTCCAAAGTGTTGAAACGTAATTTTATCGAAACAGCTACACGAATCATGTTAGATGCACCGTACAGCAAGCCGGATAGCTCGGTGTTTGATCTTGAACACATTGGTGTGAAAGCATCGCAGTTTTCATTTTCTCGTTTGCATAATTTTGATCCGATACTTGGCGTAGATATGTCGTCAACCGGCGAAGTGGGCTGTATTGGCGATGACTTCAACGAAGCGATATTAAAAGCTATGCTTTCTGTGGGTTATATTGTTCCGAAAAAAGGAATTTTGATTTCATCCGGCGAAGCAAAATCAAAAGTTGATTTACTGGAAGCCTGTAAGCTGCTTCACGAAAAAGGGTATGAGCTGTATGCCAGCCATGGAACCCAGAAATTTTTGGAAGAAAACGGTGTGAAAGCCACAGATGTGAATTGGCCTGACGAAGAAGGCGATGTGAATATCAAGACGATGATTGCCGACAAACGTTTCGACTTGGTTATAAATATCCCGAAAAACGTAACCAAACGGGAATTGACCAACGGATACATTATTCGTCGAAGTGCAGTAGATTACAACATTCCGCTCATTACAAACGCACGCTTGGCATCTGCTTTTATCCAAGCATTTTGCAGTTTGAAGCCGGAAGATATGAAGATTAAGAGTTGGGAAGAATATTAAAACGTTAGGCGACAGAAGAATATGCAATAATATGCCTTTCAATCAAGTTGTGATTTTAAGGATAAAAAAGGATTAGCATCACGCCAATCCTTTTTCAATTAACACATCATTAACAAAAACAAGAAAGTTATTCAAGGTATTTATTGATTAACCTTACCAGAAGTTTATTCAAATATTCTACTTCATATTCGCCGATAGAAGGCTCTATATGGTCGTTTCCAATTCCGCTGTGATTGGTGATAAATACGTAGGTTCCATTGGTGGCAATAGCCATGTAACGCATTAGAAATTCGGTATTCTTGTCGATTCCGCTGGCTGTTACGGGGACTAACTTAATTCCTTTCAAACTAGCCAAAGCTACTGATTTATGAATATCGGAAACTATTTGCGGTTCATAGTGTGGCGGTGCATCCAAAACCATAAATACGACTCGTGAAGTTGACGATGATGACCATTGCAAGTCTTTCAACGTAACCTTCAATGCCGTGTGAACAGCCTCCGGATAATCTCCACCCCCTTCTGCACGCTGTTTTTTTATAAAATTAATAGTTTGTTTTATGTCGGTTGTGAAATCGAATTTTCGTGTAACATAATCATCGCCTTCATCTCTATAAAATACAGCACCCGTGTTAATAGTTGCTGATGGGTTTTTCCCTTTTACTTCGTTGATGATATCAATCAATTCTACTTTCAGATATTCCATTTCATCGCCCATAGAGCCGGTGGCATCTACCATAAAGGCAATGTCAATTTTCTTTGGAGTAGGAGTTTGTGATGTGTTTAAAGTCAGATTATTTACCCCTTCGGAAAATGGTATAATATTTTCAAAAATTTCCGTGCCGACTTTCAGTTTCAGCCCTTTTGCAGGGATGGTTTTGTCGGACTGTAAAGAAGCCCAAAGTTCAGCTTTTCCCGCATTGTCAGACACACTTTCCCATAAAATGTTCTTATCAGCATCTAACAGTTGAATCGGAATGTTTACAAGTACATTAGATGCTTTATCCTTGAGCTGTACAGATATACGTGTTGCAAGATTATACTTCCAGTACTCGTGCATTTTTGCAAACTCTTGCTTTTGAGGAAGATTATTCCAGAAAGTCCAGTTGTCTAAGTCAGACCATTCACCGGCAGTTATTTGTTCGGGTTCAATTTGAGTGTCACCCGGGCCGTTTCCATTGTCGGATGGGTCAGATGTACCATCACTCGAATATTTACTTGGCGATGACTCATAGCTTGAGTCACTTGGAATCATACCATCTTCAAATTTACTGCATCCTACGACTGCAAGAATGGTAAACAAGGAAATTACGATTTTTTTCATACATTAAAATAGTTAGGGGGTTTATTACTATGATGAAAAAAGGCATGAAAACGCAACTTCATGCCTCGATATTTAGCAATTATTAACCCACTTGCACTTGATGTATTAATTTTATTTAATTTTAATTCCTTTGTTGATGGCTGTCTTTCGTATAGCTTCTTTTAAGTCATAGGCATTTTCATAAGTATAATATGAAAAACGGATGGTGTAACTTGTGTTATCTTTCTTTATGAATTCATAATTCCTTCCGTCGGATTTAATTAATTGAATGTCTTTCCAAAAGATGGTTTCGGACTTGGATTTTTCATCCGGTTTTACTTCAATTTTCTCATTATCAACGCGGATATAAGCTTTTCTGAGAATGGAGCTCAATCCTTTTGCACTAAAATAAACGCCTACGATGGAAAAAAGAGCAATATATACCCAGTCAAAGTGATCGATGCCTTTTTCTTTTCCCATTCCTTCAACAGCCACCCAACCGGCCATTCCAAGAAAAATTAAGCCGATAATCAAGTGGTAAAATGCATTTTTATTAGGAATTTTGATGTTGCGATTTAAAAACATAATACAACGCGTTTGAGAGTTGATAATTAGATAAAACTTATAAAAATCAGATAATTGACAAAATTACAAAATAATCGTAGATTTAGGACTTGAATCTAAGTTTTTATTCATATTTTTATTGTTTTTATTTTGAAGTATAAAAAAATGTTGTACCTTTGCCTTACGTTTTAATAATTAAAGCATCTTCAATCGTCCGATTGAAGTTATTTTTCTACAATTATCATATTTCTAAAAACTTACAGCTGTTTTCTGTGTACAGAAATCTCTCCGAAGTTTTTATTATCACTTATTTTATTTATGACAAATTTTAACATATTGCAACTCAATGCGAAAACAGTGCCTGAGTTAAAAAAGATAGCAAACGAATTAGAGCTGAAAGTTGCGAGTAATATAACTAAAGATAAACTTATTTATGCTATTTTAGATAAGCAAGCTGTGCTAAATGCTCAGCAAAAATCTGCTAATACCAAGAGTAAGAATGGAAGGCGGAAAAGAAGGATGAGAATTACTCCTAAAAAAGCTGCTGAACAAAAAGTTTTTAGCACTCATCCTGAAACCATAAAAACTGAAAAAGCGGAAAGCTCTCCAAAAGCAGATAATAAAAAGCCTAATTCAACTGTTGATAAGGGTAAAAATATACCAAAATCTGCAGAAAATGATGCTAAGAAATCTGCTGATAAAAAATCAGATACAAAAGCTGAAAAGGCTGCCAAGTCGGCACCGAAAGCTAGGAAAACTTCAGCTAAAACAAAACAAGCATCAAAACAGGTTCAGAAAACTGAAAATTCATCCACAGACTCGGATAAAACGGCAGATGCTGCATCAAAATCTGTAGAGACTAAAGGGACAGAGTCACGTAAATCAACAGAATTAGCCACAACTAGAAACAACGAAACTTCAAACAAGATAAAATTTACACCGAGACACCACTCCGAAAAAGAAAAAGCATACGATTTTGAAGAAGTACTGGAAGGAATCGGAACGCTTGAAGTCTTGTCTGACGGCTACGGTTTCTTGCGCTCACCTGACTATAATTACCTATCTTCGCCCGATGATATTTATGTGTCACAATCGCAAATTAAACTTTTCGGTCTGAAAACAGGCGATACCGTGAAGGGGGCCATTCGCCCTCCAAAAGATGGTGAAAAATATTTCCCCCTTATTCGAATCTCTCAAATCAATGGGCATGATCCTGAATTCCTTCGCGATAGGGTTCCCTTTGAACATTTAACTCCACTTTTTCCGGATGTCAAGTTTACATTGAACACAGGTAAAAACGACACACTCTCCACACGATTTGTGGACTTATTCTGTCCTATTGGAAAAGGTCAGCGTGGATTAATTGTAGCACAGCCAAAAACAGGTAAAACAGTGTTGCTCAAAGAGATAGCCAATGCAATTGTTGCCAATCATCCAGAAGTTTACATGATAATTTTATTAATTGATGAACGTCCGGAAGAGGTAACCGACATGGCTCGAAGTGTAAAAGCCGAAGTAATTTCATCAACATTTGATGAACCAGCAGAACGACACGTAAAAGTAGCCAGTATGGTTCACGAGAAAGCAAAAAGAATGGTGGAAAGCGGGCAGGATGTTGTGATTTTATTAGACTCTATTACCCGTTTGGCGCGTGCGTACAACACTGTTTCTCCTGCGTCCGGAAAAGTGCTTTCAGGAGGTGTAGATGCAAATGCGCTTCATAAACCAAAACGCTTTTTTGGTGCAGCAAGAAACATTGAAAATGGCGGTAGTCTCACCATTATTGCAACAGCATTGATAGAAACCGGTTCAAAAATGGACGAAGTCATTTTTGAAGAGTTTAAAGGAACCGGTAATATGGAACTCCAACTTGACAGAAGATTGTCTAACAAACGAATCTTCCCGGCAGTTGATATTATGGCATCAAGCACACGTAGAGACGATCTGCTCCTTAATAAAGAAACGCTCAATCGGATGTGGATTCTTCGTCGTAACTTGGCAGACATGAATTCAGTCGAAGCTATGGAATTTCTCAAAGAAAGAATGGAGCGGACTGAAAGTAACGAAGAATTTTTGATCTCGATGAATGGATAATTTCCCATTCTAAGTATTGAAGATTCTTGTAAGGATAAGTTTTCAGATTTTGAAAACAAAATACTAGGTAAAAACGAAAATGATCATAAAAATGAGGCTGTTTTACAATCAAAGACAGCCTCTTTCTTTTTTCTATTAATTTTTGAGTACTTTTGTAGCCAAAACTTTCAAAGATTATGTTAAGAATTGCTGTTCAGACAAAAGGAAGATTACATGAAGATTCCATGTCCTTGTTAAGTGAAACTGGTATAAAATTGGAATTTGGCAAACGCCAACTCCTTCAACCGGCTAAGAATTTTCCGGTAGAAGTTTTGTTTTTGAGAGATGATGATATCCCCCAAGCTGTGGCTGACGGCGTGTCAGACGTTGGAATAGTGGGAGAGAATGAATACGCAGAAAAAAACAAACGGGTGAATATTGTTAAAAGACTTGGATTTAGTAAGTGCCGATTATCACTCGCTATTCCCAAAGCTTTAGATTACACAGGAGTAGAATGGTTTAACGGAAAAGTTATAGCGACATCTTATCCTGAAGTGTTGAAGAGTTATCTGAAAGAAAAAAATGTAAAAGCCGATATCCATTTAATAACAGGCTCGGTAGAAATTGCACCCGGAATAGGACTCGCAGATGCTATTTTTGATATTGTAAGCTCTGGGAGTACGCTTGTAACCAATCATTTGAAAGAAGTGGAAGTAGTGATGCGGTCAGAAGCTGTGCTGATAGCTAATCCCGCTTTATCTACTGAAAAAAAAGAGATTTTAGATGAATTGTTGTTCAGAATGGATGCAGTTCAGTTGGCGCAAGACAAGAAATATGTGTTGATGAACGTACCTACTGAAAACATTAAAGAAATTGTGGAAGTGATTCCCGGAATGCGAAGTCCTACCGTAATGCCTTTAGCTAAAGACGGGTGGAGTTCGCTCCACGCAGTTATAAACGAAAAAGGATTTTGGGAAATTATCGGTCAATTAAAAAATTTGGGTGCGGAGGGAATTTTGGTTATTCCTATCGAAAAAATGATATTGTAAAGCTGAAGGAGTGCAAAACAAGTTCGCTTTCAGTTTTTTTAACGAGGCGAAAGGTATTTTATTTTTACATGAAATTAAAATATGCCATCTTTGCATATCCTAAAACACAGTAAGAAAGGGTAAAAAACTAAGCACAATAATTAATGCGACGTAGATATATATATTTTGCAGCCACGTTGTTCCTATTAGCAACACAACTTGTTGGGCAAAACAATACAAACTCTCCATACACACGCTTTGGTTATGGAGATTTGACAGAAGGTTCGTCCACCGAGTTGCGTGGAATGGGAAGTGTCGGCATTGCCAATCGGTCTAAAAGTACAATTAATGTTCTAAATCCGGCGTCATATTCCGGTGTTGATAGCCTTACATTTCAGTTTGATATAGGGGCGGGGATGAGATATTCACATTTTGTAGCGAAAGAAGCTGCAGGAAATAATGTGTCAAATAACACCCTCAATGCCAACTTGGAATATGTAACAATGCGTTTCCCGTTGGCTAAATGGTTGGGGGTTAGTGTCGGTTTACTGCCTTATTCTTTTGCTGGTTATAATTTTAATCAATCAGATTCATTGATTATTGATAGAGCACCTGTTGAAGATAAGCGAACCGTTTATTTTTCCCGCTCATTCAACGGAGCAGGAGGTTTCTCGCAAATTTATGGCGGACTTTCTGTTAACGTCTTGAATCACATATCTCTTGGTGCGAATGTATATTATATGTTTGGTGAAGTTAACAACAATCGGTCTGCGGTTTTTAGCCAAACATCGGGTGTAGCGTCATCTTATTATTCCAATAATATGCAAGTTTCCGATTTGCGTATGCGCTACGGATTACAACTTTATAATACGTTTGCTAAAAAACATGATGTGGTTTTAGGGTTGATTTATGAGCATAAAAAGCAGATGAATGGACTTTTTTCTGCTCGTTTGGGGAATGATACTGTGGTCAAATACGACAGCGGCTTCGAACTGCCTCAGGCACTGGGAATTGGAATGAATTATACTTTTGATAAAAAGCTTACAGTAGGGGTTGATTATATGCAGCAAAATTGGGGTGATGCACTGTTTTTTGGGCAAATAGATTCTTTGGTGAACAGCACTAAGTTAGCTCTCGGAGCAGAATACGTATCTGATTTAACCGGAAGGAAATTTGCGGAGCGTATCCGTTATCGCATAGGTTTCAATACACGAAATCAATACTACAGGGTTAATAATCAGCCTTCTATGAGAAATTACTCGTTCACCTTTGGGGTAGGCTTACCTCTCAGAACAAGTAAAAGCTTAATGAATGTGTCGCTGGAATATGGAAAAATTGGTTCAGTTACATTGTTACGTGAAGATTATTTGAAACTTAATTTTAGTGCCTTTATTGATGAACATTGGTTCTTTAAGCCAAAACTGTAAAGACCTATTGGAAATGAAGTTGTTTGTGAAAATATTAAAGAACATAACAGCCGCCACTTTGGTGGTTGTTTCATTGTTTGGCACCGTTGCATGTTCAAAAGAAGAAGCTCCAAAGTTGGACGCCGTGAAGGATCGAAAATTGCTTCCCGGGCTTGCAGTTACAGAAATTACTACAGTTATTTCGGACTCTGGTATAACGAGATACCGCATTTATACGGACCAATGGGATGTATATGATCGGGCAGCAGAACCATATTGGAATTTTCCTAAGGGTCTTCATTTCGAGCGTTTTGATGAAAACTTGAAAATTGATGCCAATTTTCACAGCAAAAAGGCTAAGTATTATGACTATAAAAGATTGTGGGAATTTAAGGGTAATGTGAAAGCTGTCAATATTAAGGGCGAAATGTTTGAAACGGACTTGTTATATTGGGATCAAAAACAAGAACGGATTTATTCTGACAAATATATTCGTGTAACTCAAGCTACTCGTGTAATTGCAGCTACCGGATTTGAGTCCGACCAATCTTTGACAAGATACAATTTCAAAAATGTAGAAGGAATTTTTGCGGTTGATGAAGACGCACCGACCGAACCCACGCCACAATAACTACCTCACCTTAACGTTTTTTAAAATAGTTTTTGTAAAGTTTCATAGTCTAGAGTCGAAAACAATAAATTAATACTTATCTTTGTATTCTATTTTCGATAATCTTAAATTCATACATTTTATGTTACACAATGTTCTTTTATTCGCTCTTGGCGCACCAGAAGTATTGCTTATTGCATTGGTAGTGTTGCTAATTTTTGGCGGAAAAAAAATACCGGAATTAATGCGCGGTCTTGGCAAAGGAGTTACAAGTTTTAAAAAAGGGTTGCAAGATATAGATGACGAAATCAAAGAAGATCTTGAAGATCTTGAATAATTTCACTTATCTGTTTTCCATATAAGGGCGAAGAAAGATGAAATTTGGTAAGAAGTCCATCTCTGAAAATGACGGTACATTTTGGGATCACTTGGAAGCGTTGCGCTGGACAATACTACGAAGTCTTGGTGTGCTTGTAGTATTGGTGGTGGTTATCTTTGGATTCAAAGATTTCATATTTGATAAAATAATTCTTCCACCCCTTACATCAGACTTTCACACCTATCGCTTCATGTGTTATTTAGCTGAAATCACTAAGTTTTCGGCATTTTGTCCTGAGTCATTCCAAATTCAGATGATAAATATAACTATGTCCGGACAGTTTATGATGCATATGTTGTCGTCATTTATAATAGCTGTGGTCATAGCGGTACCTTATTTGCTGTATGAAGCTTGGAAATTTATCCGTCCTGCACTTTATCCTAATGAAAAAAAGAGTGTAGGTAAAATATTTTTATCTTCCTCTTTTCTGTTCTATTTAGGAGCGACCATTAGTTATTTTATAATTTTTCCGTTTACCCTCCGATTCTTAGGAACCTATCAGGTGTCAGATGTTGTTGTAAACCAGATATCTATCCAATCCTATTTGAATACGTTGGCATTGCTTGTACTCTTTATGGGGTTGGCTTTTGAACTTCCTGTTGTAATATATCTCCTTTCGCAGATTGGTCTTGTAACTAAAAGCATGCTCCGAAAGTTTAGGCAGTATGCATTAGTTGCCATTTTGATTATTGCCGCATTAATTACCCCTACTACCGACCCGTTCACCATGATGATTGTGGCTACTCCAATCTATCTTCTTTACGAATTTAGTATTCTTGTTTGTAAAAATAATCCGATAGATGAATCTTTTGATGATGAACAAGAAGACAATGAGTTTGAAAATGATGAGCATATTCAAGATGGAAAAGAGTCCGATAAAGATGCGGTAATTTCCATCGAACACGCATCCGAAGTTACAGAATAAAAGTTTATTATTAGAAAATAGATTAAATTTAAGTTATTTATTTGTAGTTAATAGCAAATAATTTTCTACTTTTGAAGTTCACTTGGAAATAATTTAATTTTAAAATCATATAAATTTAAAGTCTTATGTCATCAACAGTGAAACTTTATTCGTTGGAATTTTCCAATATTAAAACGTATTTGTTCGCATCAGCTTTTGTAGTAGGAAATATTGCGCTTCCACAATTGGCACACCTAATGCCACAAGGCGGGTTGATATTTCTCCCGATTTATTTCTTCACACTGATTGCGGCTTACAAATACGGCATTCGAGTGGGTTTGCTTACCGCAATACTTTCTCCGTTAGCCAACAATTTACTTTTTGGAATGCCACCGGCACCCATGCTTCCAATTATTTTGATTAAATCAAGCTTGCTTGCAGTTGCGGCATCAATGGCTGCAAAATATTTTGGCAAAGTAAGCATTCTTGGAATTATTTTGGCAGTATTGGCGTATCAAATCATAGGTACAGGAGCAGAATGGGTTATGACTCAAAGTTTTGTAGCAGCAGTTCAAGATATCAGAATTGGTTTCCCGGGTATTATCTTGCAAATAGCAGGCGGTTTCTTGGTGCTTAAAGCATTAGAAAGAGTATGATTCAGGAAAAAACCTTCGATGAGGTGATGAAGCGTTTTCGTGAAATTGAGTTTCATGAAAATTTTGATATGATTGTTGCTATTGCCAATGGAGGAATTATCCCCGCCGGTATTCTGAATCAGAAATTGGGAATAGAATTTCAAGTTTTGAAAATTAATCTTAGAGATGCAAATCAAAAACCAATTTACAACACTCCGCAGTTGCTTTCACCTGTTGAATTCGATTTTAACAACAAAACAATTCTGCTGGTAGAAGACAGAATAAAAACAGGCGCAACCGTTAATTTTGCCTTGGAATTGTTGAAAGAAGCTAAACTCGTGAAAACATTTGCCGTAAATGGTAATGCTGATTATTCCCTGTATAATGAAAATTGTTTCAAATTCCCATGGATTTTATAAAAGGTGTCTTGATAGTTGCTTTTCTATTTTTCTGCAATTTTTTTAAAGCTGAAAATTTAGAAACTGTCGCGGCAGACACAGTTAAGTTGAATGAAGTTATTGTAACCGGTTTCAAGTCAAAAGTGAACTTGAATACTGTGCCGATGAGCGTTTCGGTAGTTGAAAAAGATAAAATCAAGCAGCGATATGAACCGTCGATTCTACCGTTGTTGACGGAAGAGATACCGGGTTTATTCATCACTCAACGTGGGGTGATGGGTTTCGGAGTAGCTGCAGGAGCAGCGGGTGGAATGAGCATTCGTGGTATTGGAGGCAGTCCGACATCTGGCGTTTTAATTCTAATCGATGGGCACCCCCAATTCATGGGCGTCATGGGGCATCCACTTGCTGATAGTTACCAATCGTTGATGACCGATCGGATTGAGGTGGTGCGGGGGCCGGCTTCGATGCTTTACGGTTCCAACGCGATGGGAGGTGTAATAAATATTATCACTAAAAAAGAAACTGAAGAAAGATTCGTGCATGATGCAAGGCTGATGTATGGAAGTTTCAACACGATGAGTGCCGAATATTCAGGTAGCGTTAAAGAAAATAAAGTGTATGCAAACTTGAATGTAGGCTACAATCGTTCTGATGGACATCGCGAGAACATGGATTTCAGCCAATATAACGGTTATGGTAAATTTGGATACGATTTTTCAACAAATTGGACAGGGTTCTTGGATTTCAATCTCTCGAAAACTTTATCATCGAATCCCGGAAGTATCGATGTTCCTATAAATGACAATGACGCAGATATTTTGCGTGGAATGAGTTCGCTAAGCATTGAGAATGAATATGATAATACTTCAGGAGCGCTAAAGTTATACTATAATTTTGGAATTCACAATATCAACGATGGGTATCAGAATAATGTAATCCCACCGACTCATCGTTTTCACTCCAATGACGTAATGCAAGGTATTTCGGCTTACCAGTCATTCAAATTTCTGGAAGGGAATATCGCTACTTTTGGGGTGGATTACCAGCGGTTTGGAGGTGTTGCCGAGAATAGATTTCCCGAACGGAGTATAGAACTTATTAATCTGCATTATTACGATTTTGCTGGTTATGTGAATGTGCAACAGGCATTTTTCGCAAATAAACTTACAGCAAATGCAGGATTGAGATTGGATTATCATCAAACCAAGGGAGGTGAATGGATTCCACAAGTGGGTCTGAGCTACATTCCGGTTCAAACATCTGTTTTTAAGGTAATTGCGAGCAAAGGTTTCCGAAATCCGACAATTCGAGAAATGTATATGTTTCCGCCACAAAATCCAAACTTGTTGCCAGAAAATGTGATGAATTATGAGGTTTCTTATTCGCAGTATTTGCTTGAAAATAAAATGAATTTTGGAGTAAATATTTTCCATTTAACAGGAAAGAATATGATTCAGACACTTCCTGTCGAAGGGAAACCATTGAATGTTAATACTGGGAAAGTGCAGAATACCGGCACTGAATTTCAACTTCAGTATTATCCGATGAAAAACTGGCATTTTTCGGCAAATTACAGTTTCTTGGCAATGAAATACAAGCTTATTGGCACTCCGAAACACAAACTTCATGTTGGTGGAGGATATTCAAGTGAAAAATGGAGTTTGACGAACGGTATTCAATTTATCGGAAATTTGTACACGGTTTTAGGAGAGAATCCACGAAAAACCGATTTTATTCTTTGGAATGCGAGGAGCTCGTACAATATATCGAAAGTTGTGAAATTGTTTTTGAAAGGCGAAAACCTACTAAACCAGAGATACGAGATTAATGCGGGATATCCAATGCCGGGGATTACAATTTTTGGAGGAGCTGATTTTAAGTTTTAGAATAATACGAAAATAACAACAAATAACACCAGACCATGGACAGAAGGAAATTTTTACGATCATTGGCATTGACCGGAGCTGCAACAGTAGGAGGTACGGTTGCCGTTAAAGAAGACGGATCGCTTGGTATAATGACACAGTCAGTTAACGCACAGTCATCACGCGTTACGGGTAATTATGATTTGGTAGCAGTGCTTGGTGGTGAACCGGAAGTTATGTTCCGCAGAGCGATAGCTGAAATGGGAGGCATGAGAAAATTTATAAAAAAAGGCGATAAAGTAGTTGTAAAACCCAATATCGGGTGGGATAAATCTCCTGAATTAGCAGCCAATACCAATCCAAAATTAGTTGCTGAAGTTATAAAACAATGTTTCAGAGCAGGTGCGAAAGAAGTAACTGTTTTTGACCATACGTGTGACGACTGGCGAAAATGCTATACCAATAGCGGCATTGAAGCAGCAGCAAAAGCAGCCGGCGCCAAAGTAGTCCCTGCACATCGGGAAAGTTACTACAAACGGGTTTCACTTCCTAAGGGGAAAAGATTGAAAACCACTAAAATCCATGAGGCTATTTTGAATTGTGATAAGTGGATAAACATCCCTATCCTGAAAAACCACGGAGGTGCTCAAATGACTATTTCTATGAAAAACTATATGGGAATCGTTTGGAATAGAGGGTATTTTCATGCAAATAATCTACAACAATGTATAGCTGATGTTTGTACTTATGCAAAACGTCCAGTCCTGAATATTGTGGATGCGTACCGATTGATGAAAACCAGAGGACCGCGCGGAAAATCAGCAGCAGACGTCGTATTGTCGAAAGCTTTATTTATGTCGCAAGATATTGTGGCTGTGGATACTGCAGCTGTAAGGTTTTTTAGTCAAGTTCGTAATATGCCACTCGAAAAAGTTTCTCATATATCGAAAGCACAAGACCACAAATTAGGAAATATGAACTTGAGAAAACTGAAAGTGAAAAGAGTAAAAATTTAGAATATTTGATTCTAAAAAAGTTAAAATATCTTCACGATCAATTTCCGAACTTGGAATTCATAAATATTAAATCATGCTGAAAAAAATACGTGTAGGCGTATCACTTGCCATTTTCGTGTTGATTACGTTCTACTTTCTTGATTTTGCAGAATTGTTGCCTTTAAAATTTAGTTTCTTGGCAAAAATTCAATTTCTTCCCGCGTTACTTTCTCTAAATGTTGTTATTTTAGCTTCTTTGGTAGTGCTTACGCTTTTATTCGGACGTGTTTATTGCTCGTCCATCTGCCCGATGGGAGTGTATCAAGACGTGGTAGCGTGGCTTTCAAAGAAAGTACCGAAAAAATTGAGAAAAAAAAGGAAAAGATACACCTACAGTTCTGCAAAAACTATTTTGAGATGGGTCGTTTTGGGAGCTACACTTGTGGCATTTCTATTTGGATTTACATTTTTGGTCGGGCTTCTTGACCCGTATGGAGCGTACGGAAGGATAGTTACACACTTTTTCAGACCTGCTTACCTTGCTGGTAATAACGTGTTGCAAGCTGTTTTCACCAGTTTCGATAATTACACGTTTTATAAGGTCGGAATTTATGGACTTGGAGTTTTCTCTTTTGTAGTTGCATTGATTACGTTGCTTGTCATCGGATTTTTGGCTTGGAAAAATGGCAGAACTTACTGTAATACGATTTGTCCGGTGGGTACCACGCTTGGATTTTTAAGTAAATTTTCCCTGTTCAAAATTCAGTTTGAAGAAAATAATTGCAACTCGTGTGGACTTTGTACTATGAATTGCAAAGCTTCTTGCATCAATTCTGATAAAATGGAGATTGACTACAGCCGTTGTGTCAATTGTTTTAATTGCATAGATGTATGTAATCGCTCAGCTATGAAATATGCACCTGTAAGTTTCAAGAAAAAAAATATCAAGGAAGTAGCACCGAAGAGAGAATTTGACGAGTCAAAACGTAGATTCCTTTCTGCAACCGTCGTTACAACAGTTGCTGCGACCGGAATAATTGCTCAGAAAACGACGGGAATAGGACTAAAGAAAGAAGTAAAACGGCAACAGGCTATTGCTCCCCCGGGAGCTTTAAGCGTTGATAATCTGCAAAATAAGTGTGTTTCATGTCATTTGTGTGTTAGCAAATGCCCTTCACACGTTATCAAACCGGCATTCCTTGAATATGGTCTTGCCGGCATGATGCAGCCAAAACTCTATTTTGATCATGGGTTTTGTAATTATGATTGTACCATTTGTGGCGATGTGTGTCCGTCAGGAGCTCTTGTCCCATTGTCAAAAAAAGAAAAACACACCACCCAGATGGGGCAAGTTCACTTTGTCCTTGAAAATTGCATTGTTTATTATGACGAAACAAGTTGCGGCGCTTGTTCGGAGCACTGTCCCACTCAAGCTGTAAGCATGGTGCCGTACAAAGGTTCGCTGACAATTCCACGTATCAAACCAGAAATTTGTGTCGGTTGTGGTGGGTGCGAGTATGTTTGTCCGGCAATTCCCTATAAGGCTATCTATGTAGAAGGAGTCAGCGTGCATAATAAGTTGGAATTCGAGCACGAAGAGCAAGAAGAAGTGGTGATCGAAGATTTTGGATTTTAAGTATTAAAAATATTTTTTGTTAAAAGCTTAATTGTCCTTTCAAACAATTAAGCTTTCTTTTTCTCAAATCTGAGGCTGACAGTCAATGATTTCCAAAAATTTTACAGTCATCTTGAGTTGGCATATTTATTTTTGATTAATTATTTTTATGTAAATTCAGAAAAAATGCTTACTTTTGAATCCCGATAACACACTTCAAAATTACATCGGGAAAATGATAAATTATACTCAAATCGGTTTTGACAATGAAAAATACCTCCATGAACAAACAGAGGCTATTCTAGAAAGGGTAAGCAGGTTCAATGACAAGCTTTACCTCGAGATGGGCGGAAAAATTCTTTATGACTACCACGCTTCGCGAGTTCTGCCCGGTTTTGATCCCAACTCAAAAATCCGATTACTCCAAAAATTGAAAGAAAAAATTGAGGTGATTCTGTGCGTGCATGCCGGAGACCTTGAAAGAAATAAAGTCAGAGCTGATTTTGGAATCACCTATGATATGGATGCTTTTAAGAGTATCGATGATATGAAGTGGTTCGGCATTAATGTGTCGTCCGTTGTTATCACTCGCTTCAAAGCACAGCCCTCTGCCGTCATTTTTAAAAATAAATTAGAAATGAAAGGGATTAAAGTTTACTTACATTATCCTACAAAGGGATATCCTACGGATGTAGACACAATAGTGAGTGATGAAGGTTACGGGAAAAATGAATATATTCACACCGTAAAACCCCTTGTGGTAGTTACAGGACCTGGTCCCGGAAGTGGAAAGTTAGCAACATGCCTTAATAATCTTTACCATGATTACAAAAAAGGTATTAAAGCAGGATATGCAAAATTTGAAACCTTTCCAATTTGGGATTTGCCTCTTGATCACATGGTCAATGTGGCTTATGAGGCTGCTACTGCAGACCTGAGAGATAGAAATATGATTGACTCTTACCACTTGGAAGCTTATGGAGTCAAAGCTGTGAATTATAACAGGGATATTGAAGCATTCAAGGTATTGCAACGCATATTGGAAAAAATTACCGGTGGAGAGTCAATGTATCAATCTCCAACAGATATGAGTGTGAATAGAGCGAGCTCTGGCATTATTGACGATAAGGTGGTTCAAGAAGCTGCTTATCAAGAGGTAATAAGAAGGTATTTTAGAAGTGCAGTAGAATATGCGATGGGAGTGACTGGAAAGTCTACTCTTGAACGGTCGTCAGAGCTCATGAATAGGATAGGAGCCAAAGAAAGTGACCGGAAAGTTGTAGCAGCAGCACGGCAAGCTGCATCTGATGCAGAAAAAAAAGGGAAAGGTTATGGAGGAATTTACAGCGGTGCAGCAATTCAGCTTCATGACGGTACCATTATTACAGGTAAAAGTTCGCCATTATTTCATGCACCTTCCAGCATGATACTTAATGCGACCAAATACCTTGCAGGTTTACCGGATAGTATGATTTTACTTCCGGAAAGTATTATTGACTCTGTTACTCACCTTAAAAAAGATATTCTCAATGGTAAACAGGTAAGTCTTGATGTGGAAGAAACTTTGATTGCATTGGCGATAAGTGCTACATCTAATCCAGCAGCAAAGATGGCACTTGAAAAATTGACCGAGCTATATTGGTGTGAGATGCACTCCACACATATTCCAACACCGGGCGACGAAGCCGGTTGCCGCAAGTTAAGGGTTAACCTGACGTGCGATCCTGAGTTTTCAAGCAATAGGTTGTTTGTCAGCGAATAAACTACATACTGATGATGTTGTATCTTTTGTTAATTTCTTCTAATGCTTCGGATAGTTCTTCGTTGGTTGGGAAAAGCACACTCTCTACTTTTTCATTACCATGTCTGTCAATTACTTTATAGGAAAAGAATCCGTTATCATCTTTATTTGATAAAGACTGCCAGTTGCTGTTTGCATCATGTTTGAATTCGAAATAGTAGAATAAAATTTCGTAACGATATAATTCAAACACAACTCTAACCATTTTACCGTCGGGACGTTCAAATTCTTTATAATCGGTGTGTTCTTCCATTATTTTAGTTAGCTATCCAAAACGGCAGGCAAGTTGTTACCTGATTTTATAGTGATTAAATTTATCACGATTTATGCTTTATTCAGCAATTCTTTCACTTTTTCGGCAATGGTGCGTCCATCCGCTTTTCCGACTAATTTTTTAGTGGCGACACCCATCACTTTTCCCATATCTTGTGGTCCCGATGCGCCAATCTCAGTAATCAAGGCACTAAGGGCTGCTTCTAACTCCTCCTCGTTCATTTGTTTTGGAAGGTATTTTTCAATTACAGCCACTTCAGCTAATTCAGTTTCTGCCAACTCGGGACGATTTTGTTCTGTGAAAATTTGTGCAGATTCTTTACGTTGTTTCACCATTTTTTGCATGATTTTCAAAGCTTGTTCGTCATG
>JAAYSS010000074.1 GCA_012518275.1 Bacteroidales bacterium | reverse complement strand
TAATTTCTGCGTCATGGAAATGCTTTTTAGCTAAACGACGAATAACTTCTTCCGTATTTTCCGTAATGTATTTGAGTGTCAGCATCTGTTCTAATATTTATGGTTTAATAATTTGCGATTGTATTTATTGATTGCTTTGCAAAGTTACAAAAAATGAGATAATAAAACTCGTTAAACTAAAAAATCCCCTACAATTTTCATTGCAAGGGATTTTTTATAAGTATCAAATCGTATTTTTTAATTTTGCTCCATCGGGATGATAGAAACAAAAGAACGATTGTTTTTCTTTTTCCTAAATTCTACGGTTCCGTCAACCAATGCGAACAACGTATTGTCTTTACCCATTCCAATGTTTGCACCCGGATGGTGTTTTGTTCCGCGTTGACGTACAATAATATTTCCGGCTCTGGCAAATTGTCCGCCAAAAACCTTTACTCCAAGTCGTTTGCTTTCCGATTCACGACCGTTATTTGAACTACCTTGTCCTTTCTTATGTGCCATTTTCTTCTAATTTTTTATCGGTTAAGCTACTATTTCTTTAACTTTTAATTCAGTGAAACTTTGACGGTGTCCTTTACGTTTACGGTAACCTTTGCGACGTTTTTTATGAAAGACAATCACCTTATCACCTTTGAGATGCGATACTACTTCGCATACTACCTTTGCACCTTCCACAACAGGTGTGCCAACAGTTACGGTACCCTCGTTGTCAACTAAAAGCACTCTGTCAAATTCTACTGTTGAGCCTACTTCGGCTTCGTTCATACGGTGAACGAACAGTTTCATACCTTGTTCAACTTTAAATTGATGACCCAAGATATCTACAATTGCGTACATTTTGTCGAATTTTGAAATTATATCGGTGAGGTGAGATACTCCAACATTGAGCAGTGCTACTTTTTCTGTTTTTACCCCATTCGAATTGAGCGTGCAAATATACAACTAATTTTGTTATTCTACAAATTTACTGTATTTCTATTTTTACAGCTCGCGGAAATCGAGGAATTCGCCCCGCCCCGGTACAGTACCTATACACCGCATTTCAAGTGCGATAGCCCAACTCCCATCACTATTTTTATGTTTTTTGACTAATATTGTAACTACAAATATCTCTACAAACTCGATTCGAGATCAAAATACTAATGTCAACTAAATTATTTTTTGTAGTTTTGTAAACATTTTTCAAACAACAAATTTAAAAGAAAAAATAAGATATAGAATGAGACGTAATATTTTATTGTTGTCGTTGATATTCACTGTAATATGTGGAACAGTAACACATGCACAAGAATTTCAATCCATTAAAACAGCTTCTCGGGGTGAGAATCCCTATAAAGCCCAAATGCAACACATCAAGGACTCTGTCAATCCGATGTTAAAAACCGAATGGGGACAAAATCATCCTTACAATCTTTTTACCCCGTTGGTTCCCGGAAAAAACACTCACACAAAAACCGGCTGCGTAGCTACTTCTATGGCACAAGTAATGAAATATTACGAGTTTCCCAAACAAGCCAAAGACGTTGTAAATTATCAATATGTAGGCGATGACGGTAAACAGCATTCAATAAGTGCAGATTTAACACAAAGTATTTACGAATGGGATAAAATGGATAACTCTTACCAAGCAACAACAGACGAAGAACATCAAAAAGCCGTTGCACAAATCATGTATGATTGTGGTGTTTCTGTGAAAATGCAGTACGGGGCTGTATATAGTGGTGCTTTTGACATGGACGTTCCTAATGCAATGATCAAGCATTTCTCATACGATGAGAATATAACGTATATGTCTCGAGTATTTGATGAGAACATGACTGATGAGAAATGGTTTTCTACGCTCTATCAACAATTATCCGACGGAATGCCTGTCATTTACGGTGGTTTAACTGGAAGCTATCAAGCTCATAGCTTTGTAATTGATGGCTATAATAAAAATGGTGAATTTCACATCGTATGGGGCTTCGGAGATAAAGGTGGATACTATAACTTAGATGAAATTTCATACCAACATGGGCACTCTATGGTAATTAACATTAAACCCGAAACTTCAACCGATATAAAATCACCCCAATCAACCGAAGCACCCCATGAAATCAGACGTTTTAGCATAGATGGTATCTCTATAAGTGCGCCACAGCCCGGTATCAACCTTATTCAAATGAGTGATGGAAGTACAAAAAAAGTATTTATTCTCAACTAATTTTTTTAGTTTTTAAGTTACCAAGCTCTTTTTTTCGGTTATTGAAAAAAACCATAAACTTACATCGAACAAATATTGTATATTGAAATCAGATATAAGGTTAACTTTCCGAAAATAAGATGCCGATTAAAATGAACTCGGTATTTTTATTATGAATTTATACAATTAAATTGATAAAAATAGATTAACTTTGAATTTCAAAATAAAAACAAAAATTATGGCTTTAAAAATTGGCGACAAAATTCCCGAAACCTTGGGTGTGAATCAACATGGAAAAGAAGTAAAATCATTGGATTTTTCTGGCAAAAAATTAGTTCTTTATTTTTATCCAAAAGATAATACGCCGGGCTGTACAGCACAAGCGTGTAGTTTGCGCGATGATTACGCTGAACTTAAAAAACAAGGTTATGAAATACTTGGAGTAAGTGTAGACAGCGACACTTCGCACCAAAAATTTATCAATAAACATCAGCTGCCTTTTGATTTAATTGCTGACACGGACAAAGTATTGGCTGAAAAATTTGGTACTTGGGGTGAGAAAAAATCGTTCGGGAGAACGTATATGGGAATGTTTAGAACTACATTCGTTATTGACGAGAACGGAATCATACAGAAAATATTCCAACCAAAAGAAGTAAAAACAAAAGAACACGGAAAACAAATTCTGAGTTTATAATTTTTTGAAAACACAATAAATAACAGTCTAATAAAATGAGAAATAATTTTAATCCCTGGCATCACGTTTCGCCTGGCGACCAGCTGCCTGACATTGTCAACGGCATCATTGAAATTCCGAAAGGGATCCGTGCAAAGTATGAACTGGACAAAGAAAGCGGTTTGCTGAAATTAGACCGAGTGCTTTACTCGTCTGTATATTATCCGGCTAATTACGGCTTTATTCCGCAAAGCTACGGCGAAGACAAAGACCCACTTGACATCCTGATTTTATCGCAGATAGAAGTAGTTCCGCTTTGCATCGTGCCGGCAAAAATTATCGGCGTAATGCGAATGCTCGACAACGGCGAAGCAGACGATAAAATCATTGCCGTAGCCGCCGGCGACCCGAATGTAAACCATTACGAAGATATCTCGCAACTGCCGCCACACATGATTACCGAAACGATGAGCTTCTTTGAAGATTATACGAAATTGGAAGGGAAAACGGTTATTGTAGAGAAGTTTTTTGATAAAAAAACTGCCATTGAAATTCTGGAAGACTCTTTTAAACTGTATCAACAGCACTTTGGAGCTCTTCACAAGTGGTTTTTCGGGTAGTAAACGTTATTTTTCAGCAAATCTTTCATCGTAACAAAATGATAATTTTTACGATTCCAGAAAGAAATTTCTTTTTCATAAAGGTCTCGGGCTGAAAGTCCGAGATTTTTTTGTTTTAACTTTCGGCGAAGCACGTCAGAAAGAAGATGAGAAACAACATTTCCGGCTCGTTTTTCGGTTTTGAGTTTTAAATCATCTTCTTCTATCAATTCATTGGGATGAATTAAGAAATTGATGGGTTTTTTCGTGTTTTTCGTTTCATGATAGAGCAAATATCGAGTAAAGGCATTAATCGAAGGCGCAATACGCATAAATGTACCGATGTAAGGCACAGCAAAAGATGAAACAGGCACTTCCAACAAGGGTAAGCTTCCTTTTCTTGCCAAATTCGTTTCGGATACAAAATAAGGCATTCGCGGTGCTTTCAGCCACACCAATTTCTTCCGACTTCCCAACGACATAAACATATCCATTCGTTGTGGCGCAACCGAACTGTCGATTTTAAATCCGGTTTCAACCAGCGCTTGCGGAGTAAATTCGTTGACACGCAGAGCCGGTGCCCGAAACGACACAACTTCTTCACCAGCAATATCTTCCAATATTTTTTTTGCTTCGACAAGATGCCGTATCTGGTCTTCTAAGCTCATTATATCAAAAGCCTGTTTGTGATTGTGGGTAAGCCCGTGGCAAGCAACTTCGTGACCGTACGGCTGAATCATTTTCACTATTTCGGGACAATCTCTGGCAAAATCAGCGATAAAAAAGAAAGTAGTCTTAACTTCATATTTAGCGTATAAGTCGAGTAAGCGCGGCATTCCTTCTTTCCAGACTTTGATACCTGTTTCTGGTCGCAAACCGCCGTTAACAATGGAAGTGGTTTCCACATCATTGGTAAGCAGACAGATATTATTTAACTCATCAGTCATTTTTCCAATACAATTTGACTAATCCCGAATAGATTTTTTTTACAAACGCATTATTTCTTGAAGCACGTTTTATGCTGTTTCTAATTTTTTCCCGAAAAAAAACAAACAGCCATTTCAATAAGTTATCCGTCCAGAGTGTATGCGCCAAAATCATCACTTGAGCAGGAAGTTTTCCTTCGGTTATAGCTTGAATTATATCGTCCGTTGTATGAAAGCTCAAATTAAAATTATTCGGTGCTGTATCGCGAACAGCCGTTTTATAACCATCCCAGCAATAGCCTGTGTCAGTCAGGTAAAAAACTTCGTTAAAATCTATGCTAAAGTACGGTTCTCCGACAATTCCGTCATCCCTGTAGTCGTAAGTTTTCCAAAGACTTCGATTGTCAAATTCCGATGTAGAACTACCGTGCATGCAAATTGTTTTTATCGGTGCAAACTCTCTGAAATAAGCCAAGTTTTTTTGAAAATTAGCATACGCCAATTCTTTATCGCCGTTTGTCGTTGCTAAGTCCTCGTAATGGTAGCCAATCTGATGCCCCATATTTATGATTTCACGAATAACTTCAGGTTTATTGCTTTGCTTTACAATACGAAAGAAAAAAGTAGAGATAATTCCAAGTTGGCTCTCTACTTCAGCTATTTTCAGAGCATTACCAGCCATTTCATCTACATCGTGACGAAGAATGACAAATTTGGGTCTTCTTTTCCCCAAGCAATACGCTTCAAACGTGATAAATTCGTAACCTTCTTTCTGTAAAGAAATGAGTAATTGGCGGTATTTTTTAATTGTGAAATCCATTTTTATTTGGCTCCGATTTTTTTGAAGTCTACAGCTAAATCAAAGCGCCCATTTCATCAATGCTGCACCGTACGTCCAACCACTTCCCACGGCAGCAAAAAGCACGATATCTCCTTTCTTTAGTTTTCCTGATTTTCTTGTTTCATCTAAAATAATAGGAACGGTTCCACCTGTTGTGTTGGCGTATTTATCCATGTTAGTCATCACTTTTTCAAAAGGTAAACCGATAATTTCTGCTGTTTCCTGAAGAATGCGGATGCTTGGTTGGTGGGGTATCATAAAGTCAACATCATTCACTGTTAATCCCGTATCTTTAAACACTTGATTAATAGCTTTGGGCAAAGCCGTTGTGGCTGATTTGAAAACAGCTTTTCCGTTCATCTGAAAATACTGCTCATCCAAGTTATCTGCGGTTAACGGTCTTTCAGAGCCCCCTCCGGGAAC
>JAAYSS010000073.1 GCA_012518275.1 Bacteroidales bacterium | reverse complement strand
GCCGAAGTGCCTTTATTGGATGCCGTCAAGATGATAACTCTGACGCCGGCAAAAATAATGAAAATTGATAATAAAAAAGGTTCAATCCGTAGAGGAAAAGATGCTGACCTTGTAATTTTTGATAAAAATATTAAAGTATTAACCACTATAATTGAAGGAAATGTTATATACACAGCAAATTAAAGAAAAAGTTACAGTTTTTCAAAAAGAGAAATTGTTGGTGAAAATTGTTCCAGATAGAAAAGAAATGGGAATAGTTGCAGCTAATGAGGCCGCAGAAAGAATAATTAAAATGCAAGGAGAAAAAGATGAACTGAATATGATTTTTGCAGCCGCTCCTTCGCAGAATGAATTTATCGAACACTTAATTGCCAATAAATCAATTGAATGGAATAGGATTAATGCGTTCCATATGGATGAGTATATTGGTCTTGCAGACGATGCACCTCAAAGATTTGGTAATTTCTTGAAAGACCGTATTTTTAGTAGAGTACCGTTCAAATCAGTAAATTATATTAACGGATTGGCTGAAGATATTGATGAAGAATGTAAACGTTATTCCAATCTTTTAGAAAAGTATCCAGCCGATATTATTTGTCTAGGTATTGGTGAAAATGGGCATATCGCATTTAACGACCCTGGAGTAGCTGATTTTAATGATGATAAGCTAGTTAAAGTAGCAGATTTGGATCTTGTTTGTCGTCAGCAACAAGTGAATGACAAGTGCTTTGATGAGTTGGATGAAGTACCCACACAAGCTTTGACACTTACAATCCCGGCTCTGTTAAGAGGTAAATATCTGTTTTGCATTGTACCTGCAAGAACAAAAGCACATGCAGTTTATAATACAGTAAACGGTGAAATTTCAGAAGATTGCCCGGCTACTATTTTAAGAACGAAAGAAAACGTAATATTGTACTTGGATGCTGAAAGTTCAGCGTTATTAGAAATTTAAAAAATATAACAAAAATAGAGGATTTGAAGTAGATCGCGTTTCAAGGTTTGTGCTTATAAATGAAAAACAAAAACACTATAATTCGTTTTTTAAAGTAAAATAAAGTGAATTTGCGTTTTTTGAGGTGAGATGTGCGGTAAATCGGGTGAGAATTCTTTTTTATGTGTTTACATTTGTATTGTGCAGAATTTGGATATCGCAATTAACTTGAAAATAAGTAAAAATAATTTGAAATTATCGGAGCTTTAGGCTTGTTTATATCTCAACCTACTACATAAATTTGTAATCTCTATGTTCAATAAAACAACTATACGTTTACTGTCAGTTTTATTTGTCGCATTGTTATCTTTGACACATGGATTTAGTCAATCCCAAAACAATCAAGCCGACTTTGAAATAAAAGCATTTCATGTTGATTTGAGGTGCCAGGTAATGACGATGGATGCATTGAAAGATCTTGCAAATAGACTGTCGAAGATAGGAATAAACACTATTATTATGGAATGGGAAGCAACGTTTCCTTATGAAAAACACGCAACCTTGAGTAATAGATATGCTTATACGAGAAGTGAAGTTATTTCTTTTATTGAGTACTGTTCTAGGTTGGGGATTGATGTGATTCCTTTGCAGAACTGTTTTGGTCATGTTGAATATATTTTAAGACACGATAGGTACGCGGCACTAAGAGAAGACAGTAAAGACATGTCTCAAGTATGCCCTACACGTGAAAATTTAAACAAAGAAATTTTTAAAGAATTGTTTGAAGAGATGGCAAAATTGCATCCGTCAAAATATCTACATATCGGGGGAGATGAAACACGATTACTTGGCGTTTGTAAAAAATGCTCTGCAAAGGTAGAAACGGAAGGTAAATCTAAGTTATTTGTTGATTATGTCAAAATAATGTGCGATATTGCAAAATCACTTGGAAAGACCCCAATATTGTGGGCTGACATTATTTTAAAATATCCTGAAGCTGCAGAGCAGCTTCCAAAAGATGCCATATTTGTAGACTGGAACTATGGGTGGAAGAATGATAGGTTTGGCGACACGGAAAATCTGCTGAAACACGGTTTTGAATTCTGGGGAGCACCTGCGCTGCGAAGCGGACCTGACAACCTATATATTACTCAGTGGAACAAGCACTTTGACAACATCAGCACATTTATTCCAGCATGCAGAGAAGCAGGTTATAAAGGCATAGTTATGACTTCTTGGTCTACATCAGGCCAGTATGGATACAAATATGACATAGGCTGGGAGGTAATAACTATGTATCCAATACGCTATGTTTATCCCTTATCCGGGTTTAATATTTTGATTGCTGCTTATGGTCAGGCGTTGAATAATCATGTGCCACTGGACTCTTATCAGTTTATAGTGGATTATGCTCAAAATCAGTTTGGCTTAACAGCAGACGAGAGTAGGGTTTTTTATAACATATTATTTGCTCCTCAAAATACTGTGAGATACGGGAGAGATTCCGACAAAAAAAGTATCTTAGACTTAAAAAATGAGGCGTTTGAACTACAGAATATAATACAAGCATTAAGACCTAAATCAAATAAAAAAGAATTTGAGCATTTTAGGTTAATGTTTGATTTACGATTACAATATCTGACCTTTAAGGAAATTGAAACTCGGTATCAGTCAGCTGATTTTGACTCCAAAAATGCTAAGGGATTGCTAAAAGAATTAGATGAGTTGCATGCATTGGTAAAGAAAAATGACAAACAATTTATCAAGTTAAATTCAAACTATTTATCTAAAAAAGAGTTGATTGAACTTAATCAAGAAAGGAATGAGAAATTTTATAATTTATTAGATGCTGTACGAAAGATTTCGGATTAGCATAATCATAACAATGAGATAAGACCGATGATGACTTTTAAACATATACAAAATAATATTAACCATAATACTAACTCTAAAAACAATTAAAATGATGAAAAAAACTTACTTAAATTTAAATTCTTGCAAAAATATATTTTTGATTTTTGCAATGTCTATGATTACGCTATCTATGAGTGCCCAAACCATTGGACAATATACTGCATCGCAAGTTGCAGAACTGAAAAACGATTTGCAAGCAGGTAAATATGATGTATATGAGCTGACTGAAGCGGCTGATTATATATTGACTTCACAAATTATACCTGCAAAAACGAGCATAATAAGAGCAGCAGAAGGATTACCTTCAAAACCTGTGATAAAATTTAGTAATACTTCTAATTTAAATATGTTTAGAGTAAATGATCCTGATGTTACACTAACTTTTGAAGGGATTGAGTTTGATGGCAGGAATGTTTTGACAGATGGTGGTATTGTTAAGTTATATGCTTCAGATACAGAAGCCATTAATAGTAAATTAATAATTAACGACTGCTATATTCATCATTTCACTGGCGATTACGTAATCAGAAATCTACGCCCAAACTTTAGTCTAGAAATTGATAAATCTGTTATTAGTGATATTTCAGGAGCTAGCACTCATTTTATTCAACCGTTTTATCCTCAAGCGACAAATAGTAACTACACACTAACAAATAGTACTTTTGCTAATTTTTCGGGCGGTTCGAAAATAATAGGTACTGGAACTGCGGGTCTTACTGTGACCTTCCTTGCTGATCATTGTACATTTCATAATTCCACCTCAACTTCAAATCTACTTTCACCAAGAGAAGAGTGGGAAGATATAACTATCTCTAATAGTGTTTTTACATCCATAACCAAGAGGTATTCACATGCTAACACAACTATTGAAAATTCTTATATTAATGGATTTGAAACTGTTCCCACTAATGCTACAATTGTAAATTCATTTGAAGCTGAACCGGCACCGGCGTATGCGGATGCTTCTTTGCTACATTTAGGGTTGACAAATAAGGAGGACTTTATTACCCCTGATGGACTTCCTGCAGGAAATACGATGTATTATTTAGAAGACCCGACGGCTGCAGTAAGCAATATTAGTGATACCGGTTTTGATTTAAGTTGGGAACCTATTGATAATGCAGATAGCTATGATGTGTATCTATACCAAGGTGAAACACTGGTAAGTCAAAGCACAGTAACTGAAGGTACTACTCACAGTTTTACAGGACTTACTGCAAAAACCACTTATACTACTCATGTGGTAGCAAAGAGTGCGGATACATTTTACGTTGAATCTCAGTCGCCTTCAGTTGAAGTTAATACTTTAACTACCGGTTTGTCTTCAGCAGAATTAGGAAAAGAGTTTAACTTGATAGACAAAACGATTTACTTGAGAGAAAAAGGTAAACTTGAAGTTTATAATTTGCAAGGCGCTAAGCTTATTTCTGTGAATAATGTTAGTTCTTATAACACGAATTTAGGAAAAGGTGTATATGTGATTGTAATCTCTAATAAATCAGGAATCACCTCAGCTAAAATATCGATTAGGTAGTGTGGGTCCCATTTATATGTTTAACCAACAATACAAAACTGTTATTTTTTAAAAAAAAATCATTAGAAAATTATGAAAACAAAAAAGAAAATTTATTTTATTTTACTTTCACTGTTATTTATTCCGCTGTTAAGTGCTCAAAATGTAGGTCAGTATGGACCAGAAGACATGAAACAGCTGAGGAATGATTTAGCAAAAGGAACTTATGATGTGTATGAACTAAAATCTGAAGGGGAATATGTAATTCCAACTATTTTAAGACCTAAAAGCAGTTTTACAATTAAAGCTGCACCGGGACTGGCTACAAAACCTATTTTGTCTATGGCTTCAACAATTGAGGTAAGCTCTTTAGCTATGTTTGAACCGAGAAACGAAAATACTGTAGCTACGTTTGACGGTTTAGAAATTGTAGGAACTAATCCGGATGCAACAGCTCAACCAATGCTTTTGTATGCCCGTAAAAATGCAACTAACTGTAAAGTTATAATCAAGAACTCTTATGTTCATAGCTTTAGTGAAAACAACACCCTACGATTTGATGTTTCAAATTGTGATGTTGAAATTGAAAACTCTGTTATAAGCAATATTAAAGGAAAGTTCATGAATTTCTTTTACGGTGTTACACCGCAAGGCGTTGAACACGGGGGGATTAAGGTTACAAATACTGTGTTTAATAACTTTACAGATAAGAGCCAAATTGTGTATTATCCGAATGGAACAGCAAAAGGCACAACTGCAATATTTGATCACTGTACGTTCATTAATTCAAACTCTAAACTTCCGTTAATAATGTTTAGACAAATGGAAGATGTAGTGATAAAGAACAGTGTGTTTCATCAAGTGAATAATGGTGTTTTATTCCAAAATGCTAAACTTGATTATTGTTACTTAGGGTCAACAAGAGCTAATGCCACAAAGGGTAAAATATTTCCGTCAAACCCGGCACCAGTCTTTACTGATCCGGAAAATATGGATTTTGAAATAAAGAACAAAACATCTTTTGTTGGCAACGACGGAGAGCCTCTCGGGGCAACTATTATTAATTATTAAAACTTGACATAGTAACAAGTTTTTCCTACACAGAGACAGCAAGAGCAATGCTACGAATACATCTGTATGTCTCTGTGTAGGATTACCATAAAATCTGTTATACGAATAAAAGATTATAACAGATTTGAAATCAGCTATAAAGACACAAACACCTAAGGTGTTTTCCAACCCATTTGAAGATGTTTATATCTTGCTTGTTATCAGACAATTGCCGTGTTGAGCTGTATGTTTTTTATCATGTGTTGGCAAATCAGATCAGATTTACATATCCGATGAATATCCTGGTGACGGTGTAACTCCTAATCGTTTTGGTGTGCAGTGGATATTGACTGATTACACTATTGAGGACAATTCTTTTGTATCATTAAGGAAT
>JAAYSS010000072.1 GCA_012518275.1 Bacteroidales bacterium | reverse complement strand
TGATGGCATTGCAGTTTATTTTCAGGTTCTTTCGGTATTTTTAAGTCTGCCTTTGAGAAGCATTCGGCGATGCAAATTGTTAGTGAGAGTAAAGAATGCCAGCTTAAGACCACTTCGGTGGTCTTTTTATGTACTGTTATAAAAATCGTTTTTAAAAACTATTCACAAAAGGGGGGTCAATATGTTATACTACCTTTACGCTTTTACTGGAATTAATTTACACCATTGTTATTATAGGTTATAAAATTAAATACTGTACCTTGAAAATTGAATATATGGATGTTAGGTCTACCTCACTAGATGATGGTGGGCTAGTTTGTCATGCTCTAGCTGAATTATCAAGGGAGGCGACGAAGTGGCTCATTTTTATTATGATCCAAACAAAGATCCCCTTACTCAATGGCTCGATCACCTTCAAGCGGAGTCATATTTAGCAAAAAACGCGAATAACATGGAATTTGCTATTAAGTCTTTCGCTCAAGAGTTACAATATTCAATGCAGTCAATTAGTGACGCAGAACGATTCATCATGAGTGATACAATTAATGTCGTGATGGGATCCGTAGATACTGTAACCGGTTTTGTCAATACCATGGCTAATTCCATGGGCGAAGTTTCGGAAACCTTAGATATACTACAATCAGAGGTTATGTACGGTTTTGAAGAAATATCGAAAACTATAAGGCACATACTACATGCATCGAAGTCAACTACCCATACTATGGCTAAAATGCTATCGACGGTAGAGTGGAACATGTCTATTTTAGGCGAAGGACAAAGATTAACCAATGTACTTACTCAAAATATCGCTGAGATATTAAAAATACCTGAATTTCAGAAGGAACGGTTATATTATACCCAAAACGGATTAAAGTTTTTGAATAATGCTCGAATCAATTCCGCTCTTTACAAAGATGCGTTAAACAACCTGTTAAAAGCGGAGGCCATCGAACCAACTGATTACTTCATTCTTCACAAGATCGGTCTTATTTACCTTTACGCAGAAAACTGTGTGGATTTAAAGAAGGCCGAGCATTATTTCGGTAAAGCCGCGAAATATGCTGAAGTAGAAACTTCTCCGGAGGCGGTAATTTTGGAGGATCTCTTACAACAAGATGCTTACAAGACCGGGTCTAATTATCTGGATGAAACAGACATTAAAAGGATAGCCAAAGAATCCTATTATCAAGGGGCTCTCGCATGTTATGCTCAAGGCAAAATTCGAGAGGCGGCGGAATTCTCTCAAAAAGCCTGGTTCTTAGATCAATCTTTTACTGAAGCCGGTTTCTTGGCGGTAAAAGCATTTTGTGCTCGGGATCAAGCTGATGCTGCTGTTGATATTTTGTTAGATGTGGTCGAACAGGATAAAAATTATATTATTAAAGCCATGACTGATAAAGATATTTGTACAAAGAAGCCTATTCAAAAAGTATTCAAATCATGGAGGGATCGTCAAGTTTTACTTGCCAGGATACATCTTACCATTGCAAAAGCACCGAGAGCTTGTTTCCAAGATGACAGCATTGTAGATCCTTATTTTGAAGAAATCAGTAATCACATTAAGAAGAATACGCTTTTTGATGCGGAGTTAGTCTTTAAGAAGTTAACTCAGGCGAAAACATGGGATTTCGATCTAAGAACAGTAATAGGTTTTGAAGAGAAGGGAAGATACAGACTTGCATCTACCATTTCAAGTGTGTCATATAGTGTTGACAAGATTATGGTTGTAGGAGAGGCTTATCTAAAGATTTTCCATGCTTACACGGGTATTTCGATTTTGGAAAAGGACGGGTTAAGAGATCCTATATTATCCTCCGGTGGTAAAATTGTGAGTTTTACGAATCTAAATACTAAAAGGCGCAGAATAGATGGTAAACATCCTAGAGAAATATATGACATTAGATTTCTCGCCACGAAGATTGGTGATGATGAAGCTTTCATGTATATTGATGAAGTAGAATACAATCATAATCATAGTGGTATCATTTTTTATGGTTCCGATGGGTACTTGTACATGGATTGCGAAACAAATCGTACTTATCCGGCTCGTCGATATAGCGATGGTTTTAGCAATCGTAATGTTTTTTCCCCAAAACACGATAATGCAGTATTTACCGCAAAAGAAAATACGGTTATTTTACTTGATTTAATTTCTAATTCGCAGGTTATTCCGCATCATTTGTGCACTGAAGAACCGGCAACGTTTATCTCCGTTTGCCCTGATGAAAATCTTATTTTTGTTTATGATGCCCCTGAATCAGGTGGAACACGCACGGGAAATATTTATATATGGCAATGGAACGCAAATGATTTATACGTGAAGTCTAAATTTACTTGTCGCTCAGAAATAAAATTACAATGGGTAAGACGTGCTTCCAGGCTTATTGTTTTAGATGAAATAAACAATTGCCTCATGTTT
>JAAYSS010000071.1 GCA_012518275.1 Bacteroidales bacterium | reverse complement strand
CTTGAAAAATTTATGTTATTTTTGCAAAACAAGAAAGCTTATAAGGAACAAGCCGTTGAAAATGCTAAAATGATAAGAAATAAATTCGGTATCGAAAAGCATATTTCGGAACTAAGAACGCTGTATCAATCACTTTAAAATTAATTCGTAAGATTAAAAATCTAACAAATGCTTAACTATTTTCCAAAATACTTTACTCAAAGAGCAATCGGCTTATACTTCATATCGTTGCTGGGGGTTACTTTGATTTTTTTTAATAACAGCATGAATGTGTTGTGGATGGTGTTTGGTGCAGTGGCAGCAGTTGGATTTTTCTACTATGCTAATTCACTGACTAAGAAATGGTCGAAATTATCTCCGAAAACCTTTCAGAAACGATTATTGTACACATCTGTCGGATTACGATTGGCATGGGTGATTTTTAGCTATTTTTTCTATATCCACATGAACGCTGAGCCGTATGAGTTTGGAGCAGCCGACTCACATACTTATAATGCTTTGGGCTTGGAAGGCGCTAATGCTTTTCGTAACGGGAATTTTAATATTCTACAAATATTCGGTTATTTAGATGTAGGTGATATGGGATATGCTTCCTATCTCTCCCTTGTCTATTGGATAACAGGTAATAACATTTTTATTACGCGTGTTTTAAAGGTTGTTTGGAGTGCTTGGACGGTATTGTTAGTTTATAAGTTAGCTTCTCGAAACTTTGGAGAGAGTACGGGCCGGATAGCCGGGATACTGACCATGTTGATGCCTAACTTAATCTATTATTGTGGATTGCATTTGAAAGAAGTTGAGATGGTTTTTATGGCAGTTGCGTTTTTGGAGCGTACGGATCACATACTTCGCTCTAAGTCTATTAAGTATTACCATATCTTTGTTGTTTTATTATTAGCATTTTTATTGTTTACTTTCCGAACAGTCTTAGGAGCTGCAGCTGTTTTTGCATTGATAAGTACCCTTATTTTTTCTACTGAAGGAGCAGCCAAGTGGCAGAGGAGAATACTCCTGGGTCTGTGGGTAGCATTAGCTATCGTCTTTTTTGCCGGTGGGCAGATAGCAACGGAGGTAGAACAGACGTGGGAAAACCGCGATCGTAACCAGCAGGTAGGAATGGAAGCCCGTGCACAACGTGAGGGTGGAAATGTATTTGCTAAGTATGGCACGAAAACTCTATTTGCTCCGGCTATTTTTATCATGCCTGTACCTACGATGGTAAGTGTAGAAGGACAGGAAAATCAGCAATTATTACATGGTGGTAACTATGTAAAAGATATTCTGGCGTTCTTCTTGCTGATTACTTTTATTTTTATCTTGCGAGAAAAGAAGTGGCGAGATTTCACACTTTTGGAAATATATCTTTTTGGATATCTGATGGTTATTGCTTATTCTAACTTTGCCCAGTCCGAGCGGTTTCATCAGCCGATATTACCGATTTATTTAATGTTTGCAGCCTATGGCATTAGCCATGTAACCAATAAATCAAAAAGATATTTCAACTGGTATATGGCAGGTTTGTTTTTTGTGTTTGTAGCATGGAATTATATCAAATTGGCAGGTAGGGGAATGGTGTAAAACAGTTGAAAACTATAAAGTTAAAAGTTAAAAAGTGAGAGTATTAATTCTTTGCAGTGAAAATTCCGGTCGACTAGCACCATTTATAACAGAACAAGTGAATGCGATTCAAAAAAAAGGAGTATCCTGTGAGTATTTCACGATAACGAGGAAAGGGATGATAGGGTACATGCGGAGTTTTCTACCCATGATGCGTAAAATCAAAGGTTACAATCCCGACCTTATTCATGCTCATTATGGTCTTGCGGGTTTGCTGGCTAATCTGCAAAGAAAGAAGCCTGTGGTAACGACCTATCACGGTAGTGATATAAATAACCGAAAAGCTTTTCGATTCTCGAAATGGGCGGTGAAACTATCGGCTTATAATATTTTTGTGTCGGAAAAGAACAAACGCAAAACTAATTCAACCGATAAATCAGTTGTAATCCCGTGCGGTATAGATGTTCAGATGTTTCAGCCGATGAATAGAGCCGAGGCAAGAGAAATGCTCGGATATGCTAAAAATGATAGATTGGTGCTGTTTGCCGGTGCTTTTGATAACGAAGTGAAAAATCCACAGTTGGCAAAAGAGGCAGTTGAAATTCTTGAAGATGTACGATTAATAGAATTGAAAGGCTATAAACGCAATGAAGTCGCTTTGCTGATGAATGGTGTGGATTGTTGCTTGATGACCAGTCATTCTGAAGGGTCGCCACAGTTTGTCAAAGAAGCAATGGCTTGTAATTGTCCCATAGTATCCGTTGATGTGGGCGATGTGAAAGAGGTGATTGATAGTGTGGAAAATTGTTATTTAGCATCTTACGATGCGAAAGATATTGCTGAAAAGCTAAGAATAGTACTTGCTGACGGACGCCGCACTAATGGAAGAGATAAGATTTTGAAAATGGGATTGGATAGTGAAAGTGTAGCGAAGAGAATAGTGGATATCTATAATAAAGTTTTGGAAGAGTAAATGCCCGAAATTAAAGCAATAGAAAATATTGACAGAGTCGATTGGCATGATTTGCTTGCCAATTCGTCCACAGCTTCGTATTTTCAGACGCCCGAGTGTTATGATTTTTTTTGTTCGTTATCATTTTTGGAAACGTTTGGTTGGGGTGTTTATGAAAACGGCCAATTAAAAGTGGTGGTAACGGGTTATATAACCGCAAATGGAGGTAAGATAAAACAGTTTTTTTCTCGTAGGGCTATTATTCATGGAGGGGTGCTTTTGGCAGATGATGTTACAAATAAAGAAATAGGTGCATTGTTGCAGGCAGTTGTAAAATCGTTGTCCAAAAAAGTAATTTACATCGAAATTCGTAATAATAGTAATTTTAGTGCTTATAAGCGAGTATTTGAAAAATATGGATTTGGGTATTATCCACATTTGAATTATTTAGTAGATACTTCACAACCCGATAAAATAACAAGTCGTTACAGCGAGAGCAAAGTCAGACAAATCCGTAAGGCATATGAACAGGGTGTAGTATGTGAAAGCACTGTAGAACAGAAAGATGTAGATGGTTTTTATTATATCTTGGAAAAGCTTTACAAACGAAAAGTGAAAAAACCACTTTTCCCGAAAGAATTTTTTGAAAAACTTGTTTATCAGGAGAGTTGTAAACTATTTGTTGTGAAAAAAAACAACCGTGTAATTGGTGGAATTGCTTGTGCATCATTGCCCGGTAAAGCAGTGTATGAGTGGTTTGTCTGCGGTGATACAAAGAATTTTAATTATCTTTACCCTTCGGTAATAGCTACGCACAAAGGAATAGAATTTGCAGCAGAAAATAAATTTGCCTATTTCGACTTTATGGGAGCCGGGAAACCGGATGTGGAATATGGCGTGAGGGATTTTAAAGAGAGGTTTGGAGGAAAACTGTATGAATGGGGAAGATTTAGGTTTGTTTCCAATCATTTTTTGTATAAAATAGGTCAAATTGTTATTGAAACAATCGGAAAGTCATAGAAATTGAAAACAGGGGAAAAAATATTGTCCGAAAAAGCAATTCCTTACTACGAGGAAACGCAAAAGCGTAATTTTTCGCAGAAATTTAGAAAAGTAAAGAATACAGTTTTATTACTTTTGGCTTATTCGTGTCCAATAAATAAATGGAGAATAGGCCTGCATAGATGGCGTGGCGTAAAAATTGGTAAGAATGTTTACATTGGCATGCACTGTCATTTGGATAATTTGTATCCTGAGTATATCGTTATTGATGATAACGCAAGTGTTAATTCGGACAGCATGCTGCTCACACATTTTAATCCGATGAAGAGTTTTGCACCTATTATGAAAGCTCGAGTAGCTCCTATTCATATTTGTAAAGGAGCTATTATAGCGGTTAGGAGTACGATTTTACCAGGTGTGAAAGTTGGAAAAAACGCAATTGTTTCTGCTGGCTCTGTAGTAGAAAAAAATGTGCCGGAATACACATTGGTCAGAGGAAATCCGGCTAAAATTGTTACTGAATATAAAATTTTAATGGAAAAATAAATAATTATGGAAATCAACGAATTTATTAAAAATTTTGCCAATCAGTTTGATGAAACTGATATTACTGAATTTCAACCGGAAACAAATTTTCGTGAGTTAGAAGAATGGTCGTCGTTAGTTGCTTTGGCGGTGATGAATATGATTGGGAAAAAATACGGCGTGAAGCTTTCGCCTGATGAAATGCGTACTACATCTGTTATAAAAGATTTGTTTGCGCTTGTTCAATCTAAAAAATAACGAACAATGCCAGCGTTTATAAAGGCTATTTCTTATTATTTGCCGGAAAAAATAATAACCAATCAGGATTTGGTTGGAGAATTCCCTGAATGGTCGGTGGAGAAAATTGCCGTGAAAATAGGTGTGAGTGAAAGACATATTTCGGCTGAAAATGAAACAGCTGCGGATATGGGTGTGAAAGCCGTTGAAGCATTATTTACGGAACACGATATCGAAAAGCGTGAAATAGATTTTTTATTATTTTGTACGCAGAGTTCTGATTATTTCCTTCCTACAAGCGCCTGCGTTATGCAAGAGCGGTTGGGATTGCGGACTAATATTGGTGCTTTGGATTTTAATTTGGGCTGTTCAGGCTACATCTATGGCTTGTCCTTGGCAAAAGGCTTGGTTTATACCGGAATTGCTTCGAATGTTTTACTTGTTACGGCTGAAACGTACAACAAACACATTCATCCCCAAGACAAGGGCAACAGAACTATCTTTGGTGATGGGGCGGCTGCTACTTTAATAGCAAAAGATGGGTTTGCTAAAATAGGTGAATTCTCGTTGGGCACAGACGGACGAGGAGCTGAAAATCTAATGGTTAAACAAGGAGGAATGCGTTATCGGAAATTATTTAATGATTTAGGTAAAGATGAAAGAGGAAATATCACTTCATCTGACCATTTATTTATGGATGGAGGCGAAATATTTAACTTTACTGCCGATGCGGTACCTATTCTCGTGGAAAATGTTTTGAAAAAAAATCGATTAGCACAAGATGAAATAGATCTGTTTATTTTCCATCAGGCAAATAAATACATGATGAACTACTTGCGAAAATTGATTGAAATTGACAAAGAAAAGTTCTATATTTATTTGGAAAAAGTGGGGAACACCGTTTCATCCACAATTCCTATTGCACTATACGAAGCTAAAAAAGAAAATTTATTAAAAGGAAATGTTTTACTTGCCGGTTTTGGCGTGGGATATTCTTGGGGTGGGGTAAATTTGAAGATTAGCTGATCAATTATGAAATACCTTTTTCAATTAAATCATCCGGCGCACTATCATTTGTTCAAAAATTCCATTAAGGAATTAAAGAGAAAAGGGCACGAGGTACAAATACTTGCCCGCCGAAAAGATATTTTGCTTGATTTGCTAAAAAATGAAACATACGATGTGTTAAATGTGCAAAAAGGGAAATCGTTATTACAGAAAATAAAGCTCAACAAACAAGCACAAAATGAGATTTTATCATATGCTCAAATCAACAGGCCGGATTTGATTATTGGAACAGGCGATTTTTCGTATGTGACAAAAAAACTAAGCATTCCGTCCGTTTTTTGTGGAGAGGATGATGCAAATTTGAATTTATTTATTTTTGCTTGGGCATTATTAACTTACGGAAATTTTTCGTCGATTTTAGCGCCCGTTGGAGTAAATAATTCTATTTGGAATAAAAAGACAACATTTTATCACGGGTATCATAAATTAGCCTATTTACATCCTAATTGGTTTACGCCGGATAAAAAAATAGTTGAGCAGTATTTTTCGGCAGATAAGCCTTATTTTTTATTGCGATTTGCAAAATTGAATGCTTACCATGATGTAAATGCAAAAGGCATAGATGCGGTTATTGCACAGCGGTTGATTGAAATTCTTGAGAAGCATGGAGATATTTACATTACATCTGAAAGGAAATTGGAATCGCAATTTGAAAAGTACAGGCTAAAAATCAACGCTTTGGATATACACCACGTGATGTATTATTCCAAACTTTATATTGGCGACAGCCAAAGCATGGCGGTAGAAGCAGCAATGCTTGGAGTACCGTCTGTTCGCTTTAATGATTTTGCAGGAAAAATCAGCGTGTTGGAAGAATTGGAACACAAATACGGGTTGACTTTCGGAATAAAAACAGACAAACCGGAGTTGCTTTATCAGAAAATAGAGGAACTCTTGTCGATGCCCGATTTACGCGAAGAATTTCAAAGACGCAGAGAAAAAATGCTGGCGGATAAAATAGATGTTACGGCTTTCTTGGTCTGGTTTATTGAGAACTATCCCGAAAGTGCTCGTATAATGAAAGAAAATCCGGATTATCAATGGAGATTTAAATAAATGCAAATAAGAGATAAAACAATGAAAATACTAATCACAGGTGCATCGCGCGGAATTGGATTGTTTTTGCTAAAACAGTTCAAAGCTAAAGGTTATGATGTTTTTGGAACTTTTAGCAGCACATCACCGGAGGAGGAATTGAAAGTGAATTTTACAAGAGTTGATGTGGCAAATACGGAAGAAGTTCAAAGCTGGATTAACCTTGTAGTGACAGAAGAGGATGATATCGTGCTGCTTAACTGTGCAGGGATTAACTACAATTCCACAGCCCGCCGCGCCGATGTGGATGATTGGATGCACGTGATTGATGTTAATTTGGGAGGTGCGTTTCGGACCATTAACGCCGTTTTGCCGTTGATGTATAAAAAAGGGTTTGGGCGTATTATAAACTTTTCATCCGTTGTAGCACAACGAGGTATTCCTGGAACAAGCGCCTATGCTGCTTCTAAATCTGCACTTTGGGGTATGTCTAGAACTATTGCTGTAGAAAATGCAAAGAAGAATATTACTGTTAATAACATTAATTTGGGTTACATGAATGCCGGGATGACGCTGAACGACGTACCTGAAAAATTACGTGAAGAAATGCTTCAGCAAATTCCTATTGGCAAGCTGGGTGAATTGGATGAAATTTATAAAACTGTAAAATATCTTGTTGAAAACGATTACATTACAGGTACAAGCATTGATTTGAACGGAGGACTTTTTTAGCAGTGAGTAATTAGCTTTAGATTTGTTCACCTGTATCTCGTAAATTAAGTTTTATTAAAAAATGAAAGACTATCTGCCGTTAAAAAAACAACCGCTTCCCAATCATGTGGAACGGTCATTTTACAAGGCTTGGAAACGTACAACAAGGGAACATGGCTATAAAGGATTTGCAGCCATGCCCCGATTTTTGTATCGGCGGGCAATGGATCATTTTTGGCAAGTCGTCTCACGTGTAGTGCCTTATAGTGGTATACGCGTGAAACTGCATAAATGGCGCGGCGTAAAAATTGGGAAAGGCGTTCATATCGGACCTTTGGTAACGATTGACGATGTGTATCCTAATTTTGTAATCATTGAAGACGGGGTTTCGCTGGCAGGGCAAAATTTTATATTGACACACAATAAACCGTTGGAATACCACAAACATATTTCAGAAGCCTTTTTAGCGCCTGTTGTAATCAAGAAAAACGCTTGGATAGCCATCGGTGCAACCATTTTACCGGGCGTTACGATAGGTGAGGGAGCCATTGTTTCTGCCGGATCCGTTGTGGCTAAAGATGTTCCTGCAAATACAATTGTGAGTGGAGTACCTGCGAAAATTTTAAAAGAATTTGAAATGAAAGATGGGGTTCCTATTGGTGTTAAGGTTAAGTGATTTTTTTACAATGAAACAATTAGTAAGAAACGTAAATATAATAGGCACAGGCTCTTATGTGCCTGAAAAAATCTACACAAACGAATACCTTGAAACAATCGTTCCGACAAATGCGGAATGGATTTATGAAAATGTGGGAATTCGGGAACGGAGAATTGCTGCACCTGATCAAGCTACAAGCGATTTAGCAACAGAAGCAGGTAGAAGAGCTCTAGAAGACGCCGGACTAAAACCTGAGGATATCGATTTGATAATTGTAGCTACTGCCACGCCCGACAGGAAAGCCCCTTCTACTGCGGCTTTTGTACAGCATAAATTAAATGCGTTCAATGCGGCTGCGTTTGATTTGTCGGCTGTATGCAGCGGATTTCTTTTTTCAATGTCTGTTGCATCACAATATATCGCTTCCGGAGTTTATAATAACGTTCTTGTGATTGGCGCCGATACGTTTTCAAGAATAACCGATTGGACCAGGAGAGACGCTATCTTCTTTGGCGATGGGGCAGGGGCTGCGGTTGTCTCACAAGCTAATGTAAATGAAGGTTTTCTTGCATATCGTCTTTATACGGACACATCCAATGAGATGTTGGGATTTACTGTTCCCGGAGGGGGCTCTGAAAGACCGTTAACCGCAGATAACTTGGATGAGCAGTATTTTCAGATGAACGGAAAAGCTGTTTTCAAATCAGCCACAACGGCTTTGCCCAAAGCTATTAATCAAGTGT